>JAAYDS010000350.1 GCA_012729155.1 Chloroflexota bacterium
GACGAGAGTTCGCCCACGAACACGCCGCCCGCATGACGCACCTGCCCCACATGCTGCCAGGGGTCGCGCGTCAGCAGGCAGAGATGCTCGGGGGCATACTCATTGGCAAGGGCCAAGGCCGTATCGAGATCATCCACCAGCACGATGCCCCCGTGCGCCGCCAACGACTCGACAATGATGTCGCGCCGTTCGAGGCGTGGCAGTTGCCGCGATACCTCAATCTGCACAGCCGCTGCCAGAGCCTCACTGGTGGTGATCAACAGCGCCGAGGCCATTGGATCATGTTCGGCCTGAGCCAGCATATCGGCGGCCACATAGGCGGGGTTGGCGCTGTCATCGGCCACCAGCAACGTCTCGGTGGGGCCGGGCAGGGCGTCGATGCCCACCACGCCATACACACGGCGCTTGGCCAACACCACAAAGATGCCGCCAGGGCCCAGAATCTTGTCGACGCGGGGCACGGTGGCAGTGCCATAGGCCAGCGCACCGATAGCCTGTGCCCCCCCGATGGCATACACCTCGTCCACATCGGCGGCGTAGGCAGCGGCCAGCAGCGCATCGTTGAGCTCGCCGCCACGAGGCGGCGTGGCCACCACCACCTGTTCGACACCGGCCACGCGTGCAGGCACAGCCGCCATCAACAGCGACGAGGGGTACGGTGCACGGCCATTGGGCGCATAGATGCCCACCCGCTCCAGCGGCAGCACCATCTGCCCCAGGCCGCCGCCGTCGCCATCCCACTGCATCCAAGACTGGCGCGGCTGGCGCTCGTGAAAGGCACGGATGCGTTGCACCGATAGTTGCAGCGCCTCGCGGATGGCGGGCGCGGTGTTGCGCCAGGCCTGTTCGATGCGCTCGCGAGGCACGCGCAGGTCGGCGAGCTCGGCGCCATCGATGCGCCGCGAGTAGTGCCGCACGGCATCATCACCCTGCGTGCGCACGTCGGCCAGAATACGTTCTACCACCTGATCGGGCGTGAGGGGCTCGCCAAAGATCGCCTCGATCGAGGCCAGCAGTGAGGGCGGTGCGGTCAACTCATCCAGCGGCTTGCGGCTCAACAGCGTCTCGCGTGCCTCTGCTAGGCCACGCACCATGCGCAGGGTCACCTCGCTCATACCGCCATCCTCTTGCGCCGTACCACCGCAGCCGCCAGCCGATCGACGATGGCCTCGATGCGCGCAAATTGCATTTTGTGGGCTGCACGGTTGACGATCAACACCGCCTCAGACGGCAAGATGATCTGCAGCTCTACCAGGCCATTCTCTACGAGGGTGCGGCCGCTCTGGACCATATCCACCAGTAAATCGGCCAGGCCCACCGCTGGTGCGAGCTCTACCGAGCCATCCAGATAGATGATCTCGGCCGAGATGCCCTGGGCCTGAAAGTAGTCATGGGCCAGGCGCGGGTATTTGCTAGCCACGCGCAGGCCAGAGTGCAGGCGGAGATTACGGTCGCGCCACTCGGCGGGCCCGGCCAACGACAGCCGACAGACGCCCACATTGAGCCCCAGCGGCTCGAGCACATCCCAGTTTCCCTCGCGCAGCACGTCGAGGCCCACTGCGCCCAGCGCCGCGGCGCCATACTCGACATAGGTGGGCACGTCAGAGGGCTTGGCCATGATAAAGCGCAGCTCTCCGCTGCGATCTTGAAACACCAGGCGGCGCCCCACGTCAGCATCAGTGGCATAGCCCGCCTCAGACAGCAGAGCAAGCACCTCTTCTTGCAGGCGCCCCTTGGGCAGGGCAAAGGTCAGCGGCTCCATGTGCGCACCTCCGCTTCGAGCGCGTCGTACGTCAACTCGCGAGGCTTTGCTGAGCCGGCGTCCATCAGCAGGCAGCGCTCGCCATCGCACGAGAGCACCACATGGTCAGCGCCGCGCGCCAGGGCGTCGTTGGCCAGGGCATCGCCTGAGCGGCCCAGCAGTTCGAGCTCGACGCGCAGCCCCAACGAGCGTGCCAGCCGCGCCAGCCGGCGGCAGGCAGCGTGCTCGCAGGCAGGCAAGACCAGGTCGGCCCCTTTCAGGGCGGGCTTTGTCGCCACGAGCAGCGCCCGCTCGATGCTCATAGCAAAGCCCACAGCCGGCAGATCGGGGCCAAAGTGGCCGATGAGTCGGTCGTAGCGGCCGCCTGAGAGCACGTGAAAGCCCAGCCCAGAGACATAGCCGTGAAAGCTGATCCCCGTGTAATAGTCCATACTGCGCACTTCGCCCAGGTCTAGAATCAGGTGCGCAGCGTGGCCGTCGAGCGTCAACAGCTCGTACACATGCGCCAGATGGTCGAGCGCGTGGTGCGCAGCGGGGCTGGCGGTCAGGTGCCGTGCCCGTGCAATCACATCGAGGTCTCCGCACAGGCCGGGCAGGGCCAGCACCACCTCGGCCACCTCACCACCGATCTCGAGCGCATCGAGGGTGTGTTGGATCTCGACATGGCTTTTGCGGCTGATGGCCTGCTCGAGAGCAAAGAGCGCCTCGGCCGATAGGCCCCTGCCGTTGAGGATGCTCTTGAGAAACTCGACCTGGCCCAGGTTGATCTGAAAGGTGTCTACGCCCAGGGTACTGAGCGCCTCTATTGCCACCGCGATCGTTTCGGCGTCGGCCTCGGCCGAGGCGGCGCCAATCAGCTCGATGCCCACCTGGGTGAACTCGCGACGCTGCCCTGCCTGCGGCTGCTCATAGCGAAAGACCTTGCCGGTGTAATAGAAGCGCTGTGGGAACGGCTGATCGTAAAGCGTGGTCCCCACCAGCCGCGCTACCGGCACAGTCATGTCTGGGCGCAGAGCGAGTTCGCGTCCGTCGCGGTCGAAAAAGCGATAGAGTTGCTCGCGCAGGCGCGGGCTGGCCTGCGTCGAGAGGGTTTCATCATAGCCGATGGTGGGCAACACCACCCGCCGATAGCCCCAACGCTCAAACTGCTCGATCAGCGTGCGCTCAAGCCCGGCGTAGGCCGCGGCCTGCTCGCCAAAGAGATCAGTGAGGCCCAGCGGGCGCTGGCGCCGCAGAGCAATGTTGTCCATGCTCGGTCCCCTGTCTTGGTGCGACAATAAAAAAAGACCAGTTCGATTGAACTAGTCTCGCGCGGTGGATAGGCCCCAACCTGCCGCTCTGCAGCAGAGCCACCCACCTATGTCAGATGATGATGGTGATACGCAGGGGCAGGCCCGGGAGCCACGTCCCAGTCGATATCAAACGCTTTCTGGTTCGATGTGCTCACCTGCACCCCCAATCTGCGACAAAGGTAGCACAAGGCGCGCCCACTGTCAACTAGGGCGGGGAGCCGATCAGCTCCTCGCCCCATAAGAGAGCTCAACTGCGAATCTCGGCCCCATAGCCACGTTGCAGCGCCCGCACGATGCGGTTACGCTGTTGCACCGCCTGTTCGCTGGTCAACGTCTTGTCGGGCGACTGAAAGGTGAGGCTGTAGGCCAGGCTCTTTTTGCCCGCGCCCAGTTGCTGCCCGCGATAGACATCGAACAGCACCACCCCAACCAGCAAACCGCTGCCGTTCTGACGGATAGCCGCCTCGACCTCGTCAGAGGGCACGGCCTCGTCGACGACCACAGCCAGATCGAGCTTGAGCGTGGGCATACGCGAGATGGGGCTATGCCGCACCACCGGCTCGGCGGCCGCGATGAGAGCATGGAGATCGATCTCGGCCAGGCACACAGTCTGCTCGGGCAGCTCGAACTGCTCGCGCACCGTGGGGTGAACCTCACCGAGCACGCCCACCTCATTGCCGTTGAGCAAGAGCCGCGCTGTACGTCCGGGATGTAGGGCTGCGTGCTGGCCAGCTTCAAAACCGAAGCCGCTCACGCCCAGGCGCGTGCACAATGTCTCGACAATGCCTTTGAGGTCATAGTAGTCCATGTTCGGGCTCTCATTGGTCAGCCATGAGCGGAGCTCGCGCGGCCCGGTCAAGGCGATAGAGACACGTGTCGGCTCAACGGGCATCGCTTGGCCCTCTTGCCGCAGGTAGATGCGACCGATCTCAAAGGCGGCCACACGCTCCACAAAGCGCAGGTTGCGCGCCACGGCGTCGAGCATGCTGCCCATCAGCGTCTGGCGCAGATACTCGCTCTCGCGCGAGAGCGGATTGGCCACACGCAGATAACGGTCGGCAGCGGGCAGCGGGGCGCCCACCGTCAGCCGTGCCTCTGTCTCCAGCGCGTCGAGCGCATAGGTGATCAGTTCGGTCAGCCCACAGCCCACCAACACGTCGCGGGCCCGCTCCTCGAGGGCCAGTTCTGGCACCGGCAGCAGCCGGGGCATCTCATCGGCGATGAGCGTGGTGGGCAGGCGATCATAACCATAGAGACGCGCCACCTCTTCGATCAGGTCGGCGGCGATGGTCACGTCAAGCCGGTGGCTGGGGACAATGACCTTCAACGCCGCACCGTCTTGGATCTGTTCACAGGCAAAGCCCAAGAGCGCGAGCAGGCCGCACACCTCGGCGGCGTCCAGGGTAATGCCCAACTGCCGCGGCACCTCACGCAGTGGCAAGACCACCTGTCGCAGCTCCGTCTTGCCGGGGTAGAGATCGGCAAAACCGGCAGCCACGGTGCCGCCCGCCAAGTCGCGCATCAGATCGGCCGCCCGGCGCAGGGCCAGCAACGTCAGCTCGGGGTCGACGCCACGGCCAAAACGCTGTGCCGCCTCGCTGGGCAGCTTGAGCGCGGCCGTGGTGTGCCGCACCGAGATGTTATCAAAGTTAGCCGCCTCGAGGAGCACATCCACCGTCTGTGCGGTCACCTCGCTCTCGAGACCGCCCATCACGCCCGCCACGCCGATGGGCCCGGCGCCATCGGTGATGAGCAACTCTTGGCCGCTGAGTGTGTGCTGGGCGCCATCGAGGGTGGTCATCCGCTCACCTGGGTGAGCGCGCCGCACGATGACGGCCGGCGCGTTGCCTTCTTGCCGCGGGCGCAGAAGGCGATAGTCAAAGGCATGCAGCGGCTGCCCCAGCTCGAGCATTACATAGTTGGTGATGTCAACGATGTTGTTGATGGGGCGCATGCCCGCCAGGGCGAGTCGTCGTTGCAGCCAGTAGGGTGAGGGGCCAATCTTGACGCCCTTGATGAGCGCCGCACTGTAGCGCGCGCAGAGATCAGGGTCGGCGATCTCGATATCCACCTGCCCGTCGATGGTGGGGCCAGCGGCCTGCAGGGTATAGTCGGGCTCGACAAAGCGCTGCCCCGTGAGAGCGGCCACCTCGCGCGCCACGCCCAACATGCTGAAACAGCGCGCCAGGTTGGGCGTCAGGTCGAGATCGAGCACCGTGCCCCCATAGTAGTCGGCAAATGGCACGCCTTTGGGGGCGTCGGCGTCGAGGATGATGATGCCCTGGTGCTCGTCCGATATGCCGAGCTCCTTTTCAGAGCAGACCATGCCGGCCGACTCAACGCCGCGGATACGGCTGCGCTTGAGCGTCTGGTACTTGAGAGTGTCGGCATGGCCATCGATCAGGCGCGCGCCTTCCATGGCGAACACGACCTTCTGGCCGCTGTCGCCCACGTGCAGATTGGGCGCCCCGGTGACGACCTCGAGCACGCCCTCGCCATAGTCCACCGTCACAAGCACCAGGCGGTCGGCGTTAGGATGCTGGCGCACCTGCACCACCTCGCCCACCCAGATCTTGGTGCGGTCCCACTCGGCGCCCACCTGCTCCACGCCAGCCACCTCGAGGCCGCCCAGCGTGAGGCGCTCGCAGAGTGCCTCCAGGTTCAGCTCCCATGAGACGAAATCCTTGACCCATCCAAGAGGAACTCGCATGTCCTCGTCACCTCCCCATGTATGTGAGACAGCGCGACCTAGGCGAATTGCTGCAGAAAGCGCAGGTCGGCGCTATAGAACAGGCGGATGTCATCGATGCCGTGCTTGAGCATCGCGATGCGCTCTGGCCCCATGCCAAAGGCAAAACCGCTATAGATCTCGGGATCGTAGCCACCATTGCGCAGCACCTGAGGGTGCACCATGCCGCACCCCAGGATCTCGAGCCAGCCAGTGCCCTTGCATACGCGACAACCCTTGCCGCCACACAGCGCGCAGTCCATATCGGCCTCGGCGCTGGGCTCGGTGAAAGGAAAATAGCTCGGCCGGAAACGCAGGCGCCGTTCGGGGCCAAACATCTGCCGCGCAAAGCTCAAGAGCACGCCTTTGAGATCGGCCATGGTGATATTGCGGGCTATCGCCAGCCCCTCGACCTGATAGAACATGAACTCGTGCCGCGAGGTCACCTGCTCGAAACGATAGCATTTGCCCGGCAAAATGACCCGCAGAGGCTCGGGATGATAGTGGCGCATGGCATGGATCTGCCCCGGCGAGGTGTGCGTACGCAGCAACAGGCCCGGGTCGGTCAGATAGAAGGTGCTCCACATATCACGCGCCGGATGATCGGGCGGCAGGTTAAGCATCTGAAAATTAGTGACGTCGTCCTCAACCTCACGCGAGGGAAAGACCTGAAAGCCCAGGCCCCCAAAGATCTCATAGATGCGTCGCAGCGTTTGTGAGGTGATGTGCATGGCGCCCAGTGACTGGGGTCTGCCTGGCAGGCGCACGTCAATAGCGCTGGCAGCCAGCTGGGCCGTCAGCGCCTGCTGATCGAGCTGGGCCTGCCTGGCCTCGAGCGACGCCTCCAGTGTCTCACGGAGCTGGTTGGCACGCTGCCCGACGATGGGCCGCTCTTCGGCCGGCAACCTGCCCAGTGAGCGCAGCGCCGCAGTAAGCGCGCCTTTTTTGCCCAGATACGTCTGCCGCCACGTGGCCAACGCCTCGGCGTCAGCCACCTGATCCAGGCCGGCCTGAGCCTCGGCCCCGATGCGCTCCAATTCTTGAAGCAAGCCGATTTCCTCCTGCATGTCCGCCTCCCTCGTGTGAAAAGCAAAACGACCGCAACCCGTCAAGGGACAAAGTTGCGATCGTCACTTTGCGGTACCACCCTTGTTGGCCCCAATACACGGGGCCCCCTCAGCATCGGCGGCCTAACGGCTTACCGACTGCCCGTTAACGGCGGGCGACCGGAGCGACCTACACATCCCCATCAGGGGGCTTCAGCCGTCGGCTCCAGAGCGAAATTCTGCGGTTTCGTCCCGAGGAGACTCACAGTCTATGATCTCCCCTCCCTGAGGGCCTCACACCGCACACGTTCTCTTTCACAGCCTTTGTCATGGGCACTATGCAATTGTGATGCCATGATACGACGAACGGCGCGTTCTGTCAATGCGCCCGGGCACAGTGACGCCAGTAGCGCCCGGCAGGGGCCCCAGCGCTACGCCAGTGGCTCGGCAAGCTGACTGGCGGCCTGGTAGCCGCACAACAGCAACAGACGCTCCATTGCCGTTGGTCAGCTCGGTCTGATGGGCTACATCGCACACTTTGACAACCTCGGGCTGAGGCGCTAGCTTAGGGGCAGCATTCGCAGCGAGGTCTGTATGAGCCCAAGCACCAGCACGCGCCCCACCGGCCAGCCCTCCACCTTCACCAGCCTGGGGGTGCGCCGCATCATCAACTGCAAAGGCACCTACACGGCCATCAGCGGTTCGCGGCTGGTGCCGCAGGCCGCCGAGGCTATGATCGCCGCCTCTGATGCCTACGTTGAGATGGACGAACTGCTCGAGCGCGTGGGCGAACGCCTGGCCGCCTTGACGGGCGCTGAGTGGGGCCTCATCACCGTTGGCTGTGCTGCGGCCATCGCCGATCTCACCGCTGCCTGCATAGCCGGCGCCGACCCCGAGCGCATGGCGATGTTGCCCGACACCAGCGGTATGCCCAACGAGGTGCTCATCCAGGGGGCCCATCGCAACCAGTACGACCGCGCCATCGAGTTGGTGGGCGCCAAGCTGATGCAGGTCGAGACAGCCGCCGAGTTCTTGCAGGCTATAGGGCCGCGCACTGCCATGGTGGCTGTCATCGGTGACTATGAAGAGAAGAGCGTCATTCCCATCCCGTGGATGATCGCTCGCGCCCACGAGCGTGGCATCCCCTGCATCGTCGATGCCGCTGCACAGCGTCCCGACATCCCCAACCGTTACCTGGCCATGGGCGCCGACGCCGTTTGCTACAGCGGCGGCAAGTGCCTGCGCGGGCCACAGGCCAGCGGCCTGGTGTTGGGGCACAAAAACTTGCTGCAGGCAGCATTTCTGAACGGTGCACCACACCATGGTGTGGGCCGCCCGATGAAGATGGGCAAAGAAGAGGTGATGGGCCTGCTGGGCGCCATCGAGGCGTGGCTGCTCTATCGCGACCACGAGGCCGAGTGGCGCCAGTGGGAGGGGTATCTGGCCGAGATCGCCGAGGCGGTGGCCGACCTGCCTTCGGTGAGCACCCATGTACGGCAACCAGGCCTGGCCAACCACGCGCCGCAGCTGGTCATCGAGTGGGACCCGGGCGTGCTGGCCCACGCCCCCGAGGCGGTGCACCGGGCGCTGTGGGAGGGAGACCCGCGCATCGCCCTGCATCTGGAGCCAAGAGGGCTGCGCATCATGCCTTATATGATGGAAACCAGCGATGCAGCCATCGCTGCAGCTCGCATCCGCGAGTTGCTCATGCGCCCGCCCGAGCCCGCTGTACCAGAGGCAGAACCCGCCTGTGACCTGTCTGGCGAGTGGTGCGTGAGCATCCAGTTCGTGTTGGGAGAGGCGCGCCACGCGCTCTGCTGGCGGCAACAGGGCGCTGCGCTGCAGGGCGAGTATACCACGCCCTATAACCGCGTGGCCGTGCACGGCACGGTGGCAGGTGAGCAGTTGAGTTTCGCCGCGAGATTGGGGCGCACCACCACCCAGACCTGTTACCGCTTTGAGGGGCGGCTCGAGGGTGAGGCGCTCAGCGGCACAGTTGCGCTTGGCGAGTATTGGCAGGCCACCTGGCGCGCCGAACGCTGCAACGCGGCGCGCGACGATGGCCATAGCGATCGATAACAGGAGGCATAGGATGAAAGAGATCGTCACACCCCCAGGCACCAACCCCGCCCTGCCCTTTTCTGCAGGCATCAAAGTGGGCAACCTGCTTTTCACGTCGGGCTATGCCGGGCTCGACGCCAGTGGCAACGTGCCGGGGCCCGATATCGAATCACAGGCGCGGCAGTGCTTTGCCAGCCTGGAGCAGGTGCTGACCGAGGCTGGCTCTGACTGGAGCAAGGTCGTCAAGGTGACGTGCTTTTTGACGCACCCCGAGCGCGACCTGCAGGGCTGGAACAAGGTCTTTACCGAGTTCTTTCCCACCAACCCGCCTGCCCGCTCGACAGTGGGCTGCCGCCTGCTCAACCCCGCTTGGCTCATCGAGGTAGAGCTCATCGCCGTGACCGACTAGGCCGGATGAAGGGCGCCACAACGGATGCCCGTGTGATAAAATGGGGTAGTATATCAAAAGGTCTCTGGGGAGGATGGGGTGAGTTCTTTTGTGCATCTGCACGTTCACAGCGAGTTCTCGCTGCTGGACGGCCTGGCGCGGCTGCCAGACTTGTGCCGGCGCGCCGCCGAGAGCGGCATGGAAGCGCTGGCGTTGACCGATCATGGCTCGATGTACGGCACCATCAAGTTCAGCCACGCTGCCAATGCCGCCGGCATCAAGCCCATCTATGGCTGCGAGGTATATCAGGCCGCGCGCCGCATGGACCAGCGCGATGCACAAAAGGATCGACGCTCCTATCACCTGGTGCTGTTGGCCGAGAACCAGGTGGGCTATCAGAACCTGATGGAACTGGTGACCCGCGCCCACCTGGACGGCTTTTACTACAAACCACGCATCGACAAGGAACTCTTGGCCCGACATGCCGAGGGGCTCATCTGCCTGAGCGCCTGCATCTCTGGCATCGTACCGTCGCTGATCCAGGACGGGCAACTCGACGAGGCCCGGCGCGAGGCAGCCTGGTATCGCGACCTGTTCGGTTCCGAGCGCTTTTACCTCGAGCTGCAGCGCCACGCTGGCATCGAGGGCATCGATGCCATCAACGACTCCCTGGCGCGACTGGGGCGCGAACTGGGCATCCCGCTGGTGGCCACTAACGATGTGCACTATGTACGACGCGAGGACGCACAGACGCAAGAGCTGCTGCTGGCCATCCAGACACAGACCACGCTGGCCGACCCCGAACGCATGCGCATGGGCAGCGATGACTATTATCTGGCGACGCCTGAAGAGATGGCCGCGCTGATGGCCGACTATCCCGATGCGGTGGCCAACACGGTGAGCATCGCCGAGCGCTGCAACGTCGAGGTGGGGTTCACGTCGTACCATCTGCCCCAGTTCGACGTGCCAGCGCCACACACGGCCCAGGAACATCTGCGCATGCTGTGTGAAGAGGGCCTGCACCGCCGCTACGGCCAGCCCAGCCAAGAAGCCTGGCAAAGGCTCGATTACGAGCTCGGCGTGATCCATGACATGGGCTTTGATGATTACTTTCTCATCAACTATGACCTGGTGAACTGGGCCAAGAACGAGGCCAAGATGCTGGTGGGCCCCGGTCGCGGCTCGGGTGCCAGCAGCCTGGTGGGCTATGCACTGGGCATCACCGACTTGGACCCCATCGACCTTGACCTCATTTTCGAGCGCTTTCTGAACCCCGGGCGTGTGACCATGCCCGACATTGACCTCGACTATCCCGAGGACCGCCGGCAAGAGGTGATCGATTACCTGGTGGCGCGCTATGGCGAGGACAAGACCGCGCAGATCGCTACCTTTGGCACCATGGCCGCTCGTGGCGCCATCCGTGATACTGGCCGGGCTCAGGGCGTGCCGCTCGATGAGGTCGACCGCGTCGCCAAGCTCATTCCCGCGGGCCCAAAACAGACGATCCGTGCAGCGCTCAGCGAGGTGGGCGAGCTCAAGGCGCTCTATGAGAGCCAACCGCATGTGCGACGTTTGGTAGATGGCGCCAGCCAGATCGAGGGTATCTCGCGACACTTTTCCACACATGCCTGCGGGGTGCTGATCACCGACAAGCCCCTGGTGGCCTACACGCCGTTGCAGCGCGCGCCCCGAGGCGAGGGCATCGTGTCGCAACTCTGTATGTCAGACGTCGAAGAGATCGGCCTGCTCAAGCTCGACGTGCTCGGCCTCTCGACGCTCACCATCATCGACCGCGCCTTTCGTTGGATCGCCAAGACGCGCGGCATCGAGCTGACGCTCGACGCCATCCCCATGGATGACCCTGATACCTACGCGCTGCTCTCGACGGGCGAGGTCACTGGTGTGTTCCAGGTCGAGAGCTCGGGCATGCGCCGCGTACTGCGCGACATGCAGCCCAGCGAGTTCCGCGACATCATGGCCATCCTGGCGCTCTATCGCCCAGGGCCAATGGAGTTCATCCAGAACTATGTCGACCGCAAGTTCGGGCGCGAAGAGGTGACCTATCTGCACCCACGGCTCGAGCCGATCTTGAGCGAGACCTATGGCATCATCGTCTATCAGGAGCAGATCATCCGCATCGCTCAGGACCTCTCGGGCTTTAGCGCCTCAGAGGCCGACCTGCTGCGCCGAGCTGTGGGCAAGAAAAAGGCCAAAGCGCTCGAGCAGCAGCATGCCAAGTTTGTACAGGGAGCGGTGAATAACGGCATCTCGGCCGAGATCGCGGAGCAGATCTTTGCCGACATCGAAAAGTTCGCCAACTATGGCTTTAACAAAGGTCATTCTGCGGCCTATGCGGCGATCACACTGCAGACGGCCTACCTCAAGGCGCATTATCCGGCCGAGTTCCTGGCGGCCACACTGTCCGTCGAGCGCGGCAACCTCGAAAAGGTGAGCTTGTTCATCGGCGAGTTGCGCCGGCTGGGCATCGCAGTGCGCCCGCCGTCGGTGAACATGTCGGGCGTCGACTTTGAGCTCGAACCAGCCGACTGCGCCTCGGTTAAGGAGCGCTGTCAGATCTTGGGCGCTGGCGAACTGGCCGTGCGGTTTGGGTTGGGCGCCATCAAGAACGTGGGCGATGCCCCCGCAGAGGAGATCATGCGCGCGCGCGGCGATGAGGCCTTTGCTAACCTCGACGATCTGTGCGAGCGTGTCGATCTGCGCAAGGTTAACAAACGCGTGCTCGAATGCCTCATCCGCGCCGGCGCTCTCGATTGCCTGGGCGACCGCGCCGACCTGCTGGCCTCGATCGACCAGATGATGGCGGCCAGCCAGCAGCTGCATCACGACCGTGAAATCGGCCAGGGCACGCTGTTCGACCTGACCACCGTGGGGGCAGCGCGTGGTGGGTTGACGCTCACGCGCGCCAAGCAGCGCCTCAGCGAGAAAGAACGCCTGGCCGACGAAAAGGACCTGTTGGGCAGCTATTTGGCCAACCATCCGTTGGATGTGCTCAGTCGTTACAAGGACGATCGCCTCACGCCGTTGTCCGAGATCGACACCGGCCGAGACGGCCAACGTATCACTATCGCAGGGATGCTCGAAGCGGTGCGGGTGATCACCACCAAAAAGGGCGAGCCGATGGCCTTTGCACAGGTCGAAGACCTGACCGGCTCGCGAGAGTTGGTGGTATTTCCCAACACCTATCGCGAGGCCCAGGAACTGCTCGTTGACAGCGGCATCAAGCTGATCGAGGCCCGCGTGCAGGTGCGCAACGATGACGCCAAGCTGATCGCCGAAGCGATCTCGAGCTACAGTCTGCCTGCCAACGCCACGCGCAGGGGTGCCGAACGACCAACGACGCCGCGAGGCGCCATTAGAGAGAGTGCGCCAACCTTCGAGGCGCCACCTGAGGGGCTTTCGGCCGAGGATGCAGCATCAGGTGCCGAGCATCCAGCCGCTCGCGAGGCAGCCCCGTCTCCGCGCCGGTTGCGCGTGGAGCTGCCCCTGGGCGATGACCCCCGCCGCGCGCGCGACCTGGTGCAGCAGGTGTTCGAGCTGTTGACCGCGCAGCGTGGCGAGGTGCCCTTTAGCCTGCTACTGCGAGCGCCCACCGGAGTGGTCGAGATGGACTTTCCTGAACTGGGCACCAGCGTGTCTCCCGCCATCGAACAGAGGTTATCGTCGCTGGTGGGGCAAGGGCGTTACACCTGGGCCTGAGCAACACCCAGCCAGAAATGATGTGGCAACAGGCTCGCCAGCTCTTTGACGGCCAGCCCATCGAGCGAGGGCGCTCCCTGAGCGAGGGCCTGCGCTGGCACATAGCAGATGTTGGGAGCCCGACCATATTTGGTACGATAGTGCGCGGCGGCGCGCGCGATCTTGTCGCTCAGCGAGAGCCCATGCGAGTCATCGTACCAAAGCATACCCACGTCAAGGTTAATCATTAGCCTACCTGCAAATGGCGATGGGGCCCGATACGAACAGAACAGCCGGGACAGAGCCGTTTGTAGGATTGTGTCACCGGGCCCCATAGAACGTTTGTTCCAAAGTCATCATAGCAGAACGTACGTTCGATGTCAAGTACTCGGACGGCTGCGAGGGAGGATTGGATGAGACGCATCGAGATCATCACCGGCGGTGTCACTGTGACCGCCACACTCAACGAGTCGGCCACCGCTGACGCCATCTGGAGCGCACTGCCCATCGAGGCGCGTGGGAATACCTGGGGCGACGAGATCTACTTTGGCATCCCCGTATTCGTCGACCAGGCGTCCGATGCCAAGGCCGTCGTGGAGCTGGGAGACCTGGGCTATTGGGAGCCAGGGCATGCCTTTTGCCTTTTCTTTGGCCCCACACCCATGAGCCGGGGCAGCGAGATCCGCCCAGCGAGCCCGGTCAATGTCTTTGGCAAGATAGAGGGAGATCCAACGGTGCTCAAACAGGTGCCATCGGGCACCAAGGTGCGCATCACCGCCATCGTGGAGGGCTAGATCTCCTGGCTGACGAGTTCAGCCAGCGTGGTTTCATCGAGGATCGACAACAACTGCTGTTGAGCACGCTTTAGCACGGGGTAGATCGCGCAGCGATCTACCTGTTCACAGCGGTTGGCCGCGCCCGTCTCGAGGCAGGTGTTGAGAGCGATGGGCCCTTGGATCGCTTCGACGATCTGCCGCAGCGTGATGGCTTCGGCCGGCCTGGCGAGCGAAAAGCCGCCGCCGGCGCCCCGGTGCGAGCGAACGATGCCGCAGCGCGTCAGCTCTTGGAATATCTTGGCCAGATACGATTCAGGCAGGCCCTCATCGGCAGCGATATCGCCGACCAGCATGATCTGTCCTTGAGGGGCCCGGGCGAGTCGGATCATGCCTCGCGCGCCATAGTCGGCGCCACGTGTCAACCGCACGGCCTCAACCTCCTGACCGTAGAGTCGTAGCTATTCTAGCATGGCGAGGGGGGCCATACAAGAGCGTTCAGCTCCGCTTTCTGCTCTGCTGCGAGCGCAAGGAGACCGATGAACATAGCCATGTGCACCATCGCGTGGAAGCCAACAGCCATCGAGACGGTGTTGCCCATCATAGCGGCAGCCGGTTACGATGGCGCCGAACTGTGGGGGCCCCATCTCGACCGCTTCGTCAGCGAGCATGACAGCCTCGACCCACTGGTAGAGCAGCTCGCGAAACTGGGCCTGCGGGTGCCCATGGTGAGCGCCTACTTTGATCTCGTCAACGAGCCGGACGAGGGCCTCGCTGTAGCCATGCGGCACGTTCACTATGCTCTGCGGCTGGGCGCGCCGTTCGTACGAGTGTTCACCGGCGGCGGTTCCTCGGCGGCCGAACCCACAGTGTGGGATGCCGTGGCCGATGTGCTGGCCGAGATATGTGCCCTGGCGGCGCCCTACGGTGTAGACCTGGCCCTAGAGACCCATCAGGGACACCTGCACGATAGCACGTCAGGCACGTTGCGCCTGCTGCAAATGATAAAGGCCCCTAACCTTGGTGTGAACCTCGACATCTACAACCTGTTCGCCATCGGCGAGGACCCCCTGGCGGCGCTGGAGCAACTGGCACCGTGGCTGCGCATCGTGCACCTCAAGAATGCACGGCAGCTGGCAGGCGAGTCACAGCCTTGTGGCATTGCTGAGGGCGACCTGGACTACTGCCCCTTCTTGCGGGCCTTGCGCGAGCGCGGCTATGACGGCTACCTCTCGGTTGAGTGGTTCGGGCCGGAGCCTGAGCGTGCCGCTGTCAGCGAGCTCGCAAGCATCAGGCAGATGCTCACGACGGGCTGAGGCTCGTTGCCCCCGCGAGTTGGTCGCCGCCAGGGCCTGTGGTAACATTGCCCGCAGCACGCGAGAGGAGCCTGCCCGTGCTCAGAGCTAGACGAAACGAGCCATGCCCCTGTGGCAGCGGCAAAAAGTACAAGAACTGCTGTATGCGGGCCGATCAGATCGGTGCCTCGCGCGAGGTCAATCTATCGAGCGGCGAGGCGTTGCTGCTGACTGACCTGTATCAATTCGCGCAGTTGCCGCGCTTTAACGCCGCGCTGTTCGCCGCCTTTGGCCTCTATTGGGGCGGCACCTACAACATCGCGGCCGCCGAGGTGTTGGGCCAAGAGAACCTGCGCGCCATGCTCGAGTGGTTCATCCACGACTATCCGGTGGACAGCGACGGCCAGCATGTGATCGACCTGTTCATAAACGACC
>JAAYDS010000048.1 GCA_012729155.1 Chloroflexota bacterium
AGGCCCATCATCAGCAGCGCCAGCAGCACGGCCGGCAGGCTCAGCGTCAGGCGCGCCGGCGGGCGACGCTCGCGCAGCGCCGCCAGCACCAGGATCAGCAAGCACACCGGCGCCACGATAAAGGCGAGCACACCGGCCACGCTGGGCCAGCGCAGGGCGGGGTCGGCGCGGGTGAGGCCATAGACCAGCGCGGCCAGGCAGCCGGCGACGAACAGGCCAGCGGCGATGAGGCCGGCCAGGCGCGGGCCGCGCGATGGGCAAAAGGGCGAGGCGGTGTGGTCGTTCATTTGGGGGATGATAGCAGGGTGAGGCGGGGGCGGCAAGCCCCCCCTCACCCCCACACCACCAGATCGTACGCCGCGGGCGGGCGCACGGCGCCGAAATACCACGCCTGAAAGACATCCCAGCGGCGGCGCCAGGCGGCCAGAAAGGCGACCTCTTCGCGGGCGGCCAGGCGCTGCAGGCGCACAGCGTCGGGGGCCTGCACCAGCACGGTGAGCGCCAGCAGGTCGTCGAGCGGGCCGGCCGTCACCCCCAGCCCCTCGACCAGCACCACCGCCGCGGGCGCCAGCGTGCTGGCCTCGGCCCGCAGGCCATAGGTGCCGTCGGCACGCAGGCCAGCCACAAAGTCAAAGGCGTGCCAGCGCGCCACGCGGCCGGCCAGCAGCGGCTCGAGGGCGCAGTGGCGCACCCGCTGCCAGTGCCACAGGCGCGCCAGCCGCTGATCGAAGGGCATGGCATCCCAGCAGGCGTCGGGGATGTCGGCGGCATAAAAATCGTCCAGCGGCAGATGCGCGGCGCTGGGCAGGTGCGCGACCAGCCGTTGCGCCAGGGTCGATTTGCCGGCGCCGCTGGGGCCATCGAGCGCCACGATGAGCGGGCGCGCCAGCGTGGGGCGGCGCGCAGCGATGGCCTGCGTCAGGGCGGCCAGGGCGTCGGGAGGTGTGGCGGCGTCAGCGGCCATGCGGCAGCGGCTGGCGCAGCTCGAGGCGCAACTCGCCGTCCTCGAGCGCCTCTACCGGCGCCGTGCGCGCAGCGATGACCTCGCCCAGCGCCTCGCCATGCTCGCCGCGCGAGCGAGGGTACACCAGCCACCAGACGCGCTCGGCGCCCGCCAGCGCGGCGTCTAGCGCGGCCAGGGCGGCCTCGGGCGCGGCGTCATCGTCGGGCAGCCACAGCGGCGCCGCACCGGCATAGCCACGCGTCACCAGGCTCTCGATCTCGGCCACCACCAGGTCGGTGGGCGCGGCCTCGGCGTTGAGGCGCGTCAGGGCGGCCTCGGGGCGCTCGGTGGCATAGATGTGCGCATAGGGCACGCCCAGCAGCGTCACCGTGTGCCACGGCTCGCGGTCGCGGTAGGTGTGCCACAGGCTCCAGTCGGGGCGCTTTTGCCACTGGTCGATGTAAAAGACCACATGGTCGGCGCGGTAGACGTGGTCATAGCTCAGGCTGGCGCTCTCGCCGTCAAAGTAAGGCTCAAAGGCCTCGCGATAGCCGGTGGCCACCACCAGCCGCTCGGCGTCTGGCAGGGTGTTGAGCTGACGCGCCGCCTGATCGAGCCCCTCGCCCAGGCCGATGTCGATGACGCGCGCCGCCACGCGCGGCCCGCCGGTGAGCCAGTTGTAGGCAGCCACATAGTAGGGCGCCGTGGGCAAGATGGCCGCCAGCGCCAGCAGCGGCAACCCCAGCAGCGCGCTCTGGGGCAGCCAGCCCGCTCGCAGGCGCGGCCAGCGTTGCAGCGCCGCGCGCCCCAGCCGCCACCAGACCAGCCCCGCCGCCACGTCGATGGGCGCAAAGGCCGTCAGGATGTAGCGCCCCGCCTGTTTGACGCCCAGCGACATGATGACGAGAAACGCCGCGGCATAGAGCAGCCAGGGGCCCAGCTCGCGGCGGGCCTCGCGGCTGGCGGCGGCCCAGCCCAGCGCCAGCAGCAGCCCGGGCAGCGTCAACGGCGTGAGCCGAAAGACCAGCGTCAGCGCATAGAGCAGCGGCGTGGCGGCGGCCTCGCGCACGGCCCCCAGCAGCAGGTGCACGCTGCCCGTCTCGGCCTGGTCGAGCATGAACGAGACGTCGGCCAGCACAGCGCCGATGGCCTGCCGCGGCGCCACCCACAGCACCGGCCAGATGGCCGCCACCGTGCCCAGCATCGCCATGGTGAACAGGCCCAGGTCGACGGCCCAGCGGCCCAGCCACCGGCCCTGCGCCCGCAACCGCCGCGCCCGCCAGCCCAGCAACGCGGCGGCCAGCAGCCAGGCATAGGCGCCAGGGAGCTTTTCGGCCAGCGCCAGCCCACCGATGATGCCGGCCACCGGCAGCAGCCAGCGCCGCCCGCCGCGGGCATAGAGCGCCAGCAGCAACGCCGCGGCCAGCACGGCGTGGGCCACCACGCCCTCGTTGTGGGCCAGGCGCGAGTGGGCCAGCAGATACGGGTCAAAGGCCAGCAGCGCCACCGGCCACACGGCCCGCCGCGCACCATACAGCCGCCACAGGCCCAGCGCGCTCACCGCCAGCAGCCCCCAGGTGATGAGCGCATAGCCGCGGTGCAACTGGGTGATGAGCGTCAGCTCGTCGAGCACGCAGGCGCCCGGGTCGTCGGCGGGGCGGATGGTGACCGTGGGGCACAGCTGCCCGTGGCGCTGCCAGCTCTGGCCCGCCGCAGAGGCCGCGCCGATCCACAGGGTGATGACGGCGGGGTGCGCCGACTGAAAGGTCTGCTCGAGCTGGCCCTGACTGATGGCATTGTAGAACGCGGTGGCGCGCTTGGCGTATTTCTGCTCGTCGACGGCGGCAAAGGCGCCCACGTCGATCAACCGCAGCAGCAGCGCCAACAGCAGCGTGCCCGCCAGCAACAGGCGCGGCAGGTCAACGGTGCGGGGCGCCTTGCGCGCGGGGGGCGATGATGGGGTTGCGCTGGGCGCCATGGTCAAGCTAGCTCCTCTCGGCTGGTGCGCGCACAGGGCGCGGCCCAGGGTTGGCCTGGGCCGCGCCGGTTGGCGGCTAGCTGAGCCCCATGGCCACCAGGTTGCGATAGCTGATGGCCAGCGACTCGAACGGGTCGCGGTCGTAGGAGCGGTCTTGCTCGACAAAGTACCACTCGACGCCGATCTCTTGGGCGGCTGCCAGGATGGGCGGCCAGTTGAGGTTGCCCTCGCCGATCTCGGCAAAGCGCTGCTCGCGCTCGGGGGTGATGGCCATATCTTTGAGGTGCAGCAGCGGCATGCGCCCCGCGCAGCGCCTCACATAGTCGGCCGGATCGGCGCCACCGTGCTGCACCCAGTAGACGTCGAGCTCCATCTTGAGCTGATCGGGCGTGGTGGCCTCGAGCAGCAGGTCGATCCAGCGGCGGCCATCGTGCCTGGCGAACTCGTGGCTGTGGTTGTGATACGAAAAGTCCATGCCGGCGCTGGCCAGCTTGTCGGCCACGGGGGCCAGCTCGTCGGCAAAGCGCTTGAGGCCATCGATGCTGTAATAGTGGCCGGGCAGGCCACCGATGGCCGGGTGCACGCAGCCCCAGGCCTGGTGCTCGACGATGAGCTGGTCGAGGTCGGTCAGAAAGCGATCCCACGAGACGTGCGTCGAGGCCACAGTGAGGCCGTTGTCTTTGACGAGCTGGGCCACCTGGCGATAGTCCACGTCGCCAAAGCCCGAGATCTGCACGGCGGTGTAGCCGATATCGCGCACCTTTTTGAGCGCATCGGCCACGCCCTCGATGGTCTGGGTGAACTCGCGCACGGTGTAGAGCTGTGCGGCAACCACATGTTCGAGCATGGTATCCCTCCATCGGGTAACGTCGGCCCACGACGGGGCCGTTGCGTCTGACTGTAGCACAGGGTGCGCGCCGGGCGCAACTGGCCGCTAACCGCGCTGGCCGGGCGGCCCGACGGTCTCCTCGGGCCAGTGGGCGGCCGGGTCTTGCTCGCCGTCATAGTAATCCAGCGGCTCGGGGCGCACAAAGATGCGCAGCGGCAGCAGCCCCACCTTGCCCGAGTCGGGGTACTCGCAGACGTCGGCCTCGGCCACGGTGGTCAGGTCCAGATAGCGGCAGGGGGCGCCGCTGTGGTTATAGAGCTGATGTGCGCTGGCTGGCCCCGTCTCGAACAGCAAGAGGTCGCCGGCGCGCACCACCCGCAGGCCGTCGGGGGTGCGCAGGGTGGCCTCGCCCTCGACGATGAGGAACACCTCTTCGATGTGATGGTGAAAGTGGTAGGGGTAAGAAAAGCGCCTCGGCGACAACGAGCGCAGGTTGAGCCGCAGCCGCGCCAGGCCCGCTGCGGCCGCCAGGTCGGCGCTGGCCTGCCATTGAAAGGCGTCTGGCGCGCCCTGCCGCGGGGCCAGGGGCACCTGGGGCAGATGGACGATGCTGGGCATGGCTCACCTCCATTGCAGGCCGTCGGGCCGATGACGTGCGCGTGCTGACGTTACCACGGGCGAGCGCCCCACCCCAAAGCGGCGGGGCCGCCAGGCTAGGCGCCCGCCTGGCGCCGCACCTCGGCCAGGTACACCGCGCGACCCTCGGCCTGGCTGCTGATGGCCGCCTGCATCAAGGCCATCATCTCCAGCGTCTCGTCGAGGGGCACAGGCGCGGCCCCCGTCTGGAAAAAGGGCACGATCTGCCGCAAGAGCTGCGCATAGAGCGGCACGTCTTGCGAGTATTGCACCTGGCCGATGCGCTCGGCGCCGAACACGGTGGCGCCATAGCCGTGCTCGCCGGAGCGCGTGCCGCGCACGGTGCCCAGGCGGCCGTCGGCCCAGTAGCCCACCACCAGATCGGCGTCGGGGCTGTGGTGCGCCATCACGCGCTCGCAGCCGGGGCCCATAAAGGTATAGAGCGTCTCGACGCCATGCACGCCATACCAAAAGAACCCGGGGTTGTTGGGTTCGAGGCTGGCGGGGCTAAAGGCATCGCAGCCCAGCACCGCGCCCAGCGTGGGGTCGGCCCGCAGCGCGGCGATGTTGGCATCATAGCGCAGCGACGACGCCGAAAAGAGCGGGCAGCCCGCCTCGCGCGCCAGCCGGGCGATCTCGGCGGCGTCGGCATAGTTGTGGGCCAGCGGTTTGTCGATATAGAGCGGCTTGCCCGCGGCGATGACGGGGCGCGCCTCGGGCAGGTGTCGCCGCCCGTCCACGCTCTCGAGCAGCACCGCGTCTACCTGCTCGAGCAGGGCCGCGATCGAGTCGACCATGGCCACGCCCAGCGGCGTCACGTCGCTGATGAACCCATCGACGCGGCCAGCGCTCGAGGCGATGTCGGCGCTGTAGCTGGGATAGGCGGCCACCATGCGCCCACCGGGCACGTGGTGCGGGTGGCTGCTGTCGTTGAGCAGGCGGGCAAAGGCCGGCACGTGCGACGTGTCTAGGCCGATGACGCCGATGCGCAGGTCTGCGGTCATGCAGGGGCTCCTTTCAGAGGCAATAGTCGGCCTGGCTGATGGGCACTGGCTGGCCCGTGGCCAGCGATGCCACGGCGGCAAAGCTCAACAGCGCGGCGCGCAGCGCCTGCGGCAGGCCGTTGGGCGCCGGCGCCCCCGCGCGGATGGCCCGCGCAAAGGCCGCCAGCTCGTCGCGGTGGCCTTTGTCTTGCCGGGGCAGCGTCAGCTCGCGGTCGCCCGCGGGCGTCAGGTCGCGGTAGGTGAGGCGGGTAAAGTCGTCGATCCACAGGGCGCGGCCCGCGCAATAGACCTCGGTCGACTCTTTGGGAAAGCGCGCACTGCCGTCGCTGGCCACCAGCGTGGTGCCCACCGAGCCATCGGCAAAGGTGAGAGTCACGATGCCGCTATCGGCGATGTGCACGCGCGACGGGTCTAGAAAGGTGCCCCCCGCAGCAAACACCTGCACCGGCGGCGCGGGCATCAGCTCGCAGATCAGGTCAAAAATGTGGCAGCCCTCGCCCACAAAGCGGCCGCCGCCGATGGCGGGGTCGTGCGTCCAGTGCTCGGC
>JAAYDS010000351.1 GCA_012729155.1 Chloroflexota bacterium
AAGAATGATACGGGCCGTATCGCGCTGAACAAGTACTGCCCCCGGTGTAAAAAGTACACCGAGCATCGCGAACAGCGCTAAGCGGCTCTATGCAGGCGAGTAGCTCAATTGGCAGAGCAACGGTCTCCAAAACCGTAGGTTGCGGGTTCGATTCCTGCCTCGCCTGCCTCGTTTGATCTTTATCGTCAGGGCGTTTGCGTAAAGACCTCGCACGCCGGGCATGCTCGATTGAGGCCCCGAAGCCTCGTAGGAGCACATCAGGGTGGCCAAGCCAACGACCGAGAAAAAAGAGAAGAAGGAGCATCGTCTCGTCCGCTACTTTAAGGGTGTGCGGGCCGAGATGAGCAAGGTGACCTGGCCGTCGCGCCAGGCGACACTGCGTCTCACGGCCATTGTCTTGGGCGTCACTGCTTCGATGAGCATTGCGCTCGGCGTGATCGATTGGTTGTTCTCGCGTCTATTTGCGCTGCTGCTTGGCTGAGAAGAGGGCCATGTCACCGAATACCGAAACCCAACCCGAGCGCGACGCTGAACTGGAGAACACGCCCGCCAACTCGCCAGAGGAGATGGCTGGCGAGGCTCCAGAGGAACAGCCTGCCGAGCTTGAGGCCGCCCCAGCACTGCCCGCCGGCGCCGAGTGGTATGTGGTGCACAGTTACTCGGGATACGAGAACAAGGTGCGCCAGAACCTGAGCCAGCGCATTGAATCGATGGGCATGCAGAACAAGATCTTTCGCGTGGTGGTGCCCACCGAGGAAGAAGTCGAGATCCGGGATGGCAAAAAGCGCAGCAGTCGCAAGCGCGTTTTCCCTGGGTACATCCTGGTGCACATGGTGCTCGATGAGGAATCGTGGTATGTGGTGCGCAATACGCCCGGCGTGACGGGCTTTGTGGGCTCGGGCACAACACCCACCCCCCTGCGCCCCGACGAGGTCGACAAGATCCTCAAGCGCATGGAAGAGGAGACGCCTCGCATCCGGGTGAACTTTCGCATCGGCGAGACGGTGCGTATTGTCGAAGGACCTTTTGCGGATTTCATGGGCGTGGTCGACGAGATCTATGCTGAACGTGGCAAAGTGCGCGTGTTGGTCTCGTTCTTTGGCCGTGAGACGCCAGTAGAGATGGACTTTTTGCAGGTCGACAGGACCTAGGAAGAGGTAAGATAGATGGCCAAGAAAGTCATGGCAATCGTAAAGTTGGCGCTGCCGGCGGGCAAGGCAAGCCCTGCCCCCCCGGTGGGGCCTGCTTTGGGCCAGCACGGCGTCAACATCATGGCGTTTGTCAAAGAATACAACGCTCGCACCCAGGCCAACATCGGCACGGTGATCCCGGTCGAGATCACGATCTTCCAGGACCGTTCGTTCACCTTTATCACCAAGACGCCACCTGCCAAAGATCTGCTGCTGCAGGCCGCCGGTGTGCAGCATGGCTCGTCCAAGCCCAACACCGACAAGGTGGGCACCGTCACGCGCGCGCAGTTGCGCGAGATCGCCGAAGCCAAGATGAAAGACCTCAACGCAGTTGATGTCGAAGGCGCCATGCGCCAGATCGAGGGCTCGGCTCGCAGCATGGGAATCATCGTTAGAGACTAGGCACCTAACCGGTGGGAGAGCGTTGCCCAAGGCGGCCGCTCGCTATGACCACGAGGAGAAAACATGGCCAACCACGGGAAACGCTATCTTGAGGCCGCTCAGGCGGTCGACCGCACCAGGCTTTACACGCCCGAAGAGGCGATTGCCGCCCTCAAAGGGCTGCCTCACGCCAAATTCGACGAGACTGTCGAGCTCCACTTTAGGCTCAATGTCGACCCTCGACATGCCGACCAGCAGGTTCGCAGCACGGTGATGCTGCCCGCTGGCACGGGCAAGCGCGTTCGCATCATGGCGTTCGTCGAGGGCGACGCCGCGGCGGCCGCGCGCGAGGCCGGCGCCGACTATGTGGGCACCGATGAATACATTCAGCGCATCCAGGATGGCTGGCTTGATTTCGACGTAGCCATCGCAGAGCCCCGCGCCATGGGCAAAATCGGCCGCCTGGGCCGTGTGCTGGGCCCGCGTGGCCTGATGCCCAACCCACGCGCCGGCACCGTGGTGCAAGCCGAGGATGTGGCCACCACCATCGAGCAGCTGCAGCAGGGGCGTGTCGAGTTCCGCGTCGACCGCACATCGAACCTGCACGTACCCATCGGCAAGTTGAGCTTTGAGCCCGAACAGCTCATGGAGAACTTGGTGGCTGTAGTGTCTGCCGTCACTCGGGCGCGCCCGGCGGCTGTACGTGGCCAATACATGAGGCGCGTTGTGTTGACCTCAACCATGGGCCCTGGGCTCAACCTAGACGTCAGCGCGGCCCAGGCCGGTCGCTAAGGGCACACTCTGCTCTAGCACCCTCATAAACGCATAGCACATGATTTTGCTCAAGACAGCAGGCGCGCCGCTGGCGCATAACTAGAGCCTGCCGAGGCAAGTCTCTTTTCACTCGACATGTGTCGGGCTAGAGGTCTTGGCGTCTTGCGCGCCAGGGCCTTTTTTGTCTATAGGAGGTGAGTATCTCTTGGCACTCTCACGTACTGAAAAAGAGCGCATCGTCAAAGAGTACGGTGAACGACTGGCCCGCGCCCAGGTGTTGATCTGGTCCCGGTATCAGCGGGTCAAGTTCCCCGAGTTTCAGAGTCTGCGCGCCAATCTGCGCAACGCCGATGCCGAGGCGGTGGTCGTCACCAACACCCTGTTCGGCCGTGCCCTCAAAGAGGCCGGCCTGCCCGTAACCGACGAGTTCGCTAACGGGCCCAATATGGTGACCTTTGTGTACGGCGACATCGCCTCAGCCAGCAAGGCCATGATGGACTTTACTCGCGACAAAGCCGACCGCGTGCAAGTGATCGGCGGTGTAGTAGGCGGTCAAGTCATCGATACGGCAGGCGTACAGGCTCTGACGGAGCTTCCCTCGCGCGAGGTTCTGCTGGCGCGCGTTGTGGGCGGCATTCAAGCCCCCATCAGCGGCCTGGTGGGAACACTTGGCGCCATGCTCCGCGGCCTCGTGAACGTGCTCGATGCACATCGTAAGCAACTCGAAGGCGCCGGCTGATTTCGCCGGTCCACCACACCAGCAACTGCACAAGTGATTTGAGGAGGACGCAAAGTGTCTAAAGAAGAACTGATCGAAGCCATCAGCAGTATGACCGTTCTCGAGCTAGCTGAGCTCGTCAAGGCCCTCGAGGAAAAGTTCGGTGTTAGCGCCGCCGCCCCCGTGGCCATGGCCGCCGTGGCTGGCCCTGCCGGCGCTGCTGCCGCCGCCGTTGAGGAAGAGGAGCAGACCGAGTTCGACGTCGTGCTCAAGGCCGTCGGCGACAACAAGATCCAGGTCATCAAGGTTGTTCGTGAGCTGACCAACCTCGGCCTGCGCGAGGCCAAGGCCGTGGTCGACGAGGCGCCTTCTGACGTGCTCAAGGCCGTCGAGAAAGAAGTCGCCGATGCCGCCAAGAAGAGCCTCGAAGAAGTCGGCGCCACGGTCGAGCTGCGCTAGCCCTCGGTGCGCTCGCTCTGCCTGCGCCCTAGCCCGAAACGAACAGGGGCCGTCGATGACGGCCCCTTTCGCTTAGCCACCGGCTTTGAGCTTGGCCGCCGAGGTGTTGGCGCCGCAAGCCGCGCAGTGATAGTACGGTCCATAGCGCCCATGCCGCGCCTCGAGACCCGCCTGGCCGCATTTGGGGCAAGGGACATCCACCCGCTGCGCAATGGGCTCTGCCTCGGGCGTCTGCAGTTTGCGCAACGAGACGTTCTTGTCGCATCGCGGGCAGTGCAGATACTCGCCATAGCGCCCGCTGCGCGGCTCGAGAGGCGTGGAGCCGCAGTACGGGCACGTCGACGCCTTAGCGAGCTGCATGATGCTCTCTGATAAAATCGGGCGGGTGCTCTTACATTTGGGATAGTTCTCGCATCCCAAGAAGCGGCTGTTGCCATGGGTGATGATGCGCATACGCCCACCACACTTTGCGCACAGCTCTCCTTCAGCGAATTCGTGATGACTCTCGGGCGCTGGTTCACCCGAGGTCTGCAAGATGTAACGGCAATCGGGATAGCCAGTGCACCCCAAGAAGCGCCCCTCTTTGCTGAGCCGTACCTGTAGTGGCTTGCCGCACTGCGGGCAGCTTTGCTCCAGAAGCTCCGCCGGCAACCCGGCCGCCAGCGCCGTGGCCACCGCATCTTTCATGCTGCCCTTGGCCGCGCCGAGCTGCTGGCTAAACGGCCCATAAAAGCCCCTCATCATCCCCACATAGTCCAGATCACCCGATGCAATGCGGTCGAGTTCGGTCTCCATCTCAGCGGTGTAGCGCACATCCATGATGTCGGGGAAGGTGACCACCAGCGCATCACACACCACCACGCCCAGCTCGGTGGGGATGAGGCTGCGTTTCTCGAGGCGCACATAGCCCCGCTCGCGAATGACAGAGACGATGGTGGCATAGGTCGAGGGCCGCCCCACACCGTTGGCCTCTAGCGCCTGGATCAACGTCGGCTCGGTGTAGCGGGCCGACGGCTTGGTAAAATGTTGCTCGGGCTTGAGCTCCACCAGATCGAGCGGCTCATCTTGGGTCAGGGGGGGCAACAGACGGTCGGCCTCTTCCTGCTCACGGTCGGGCAAGGCGGCCAGAAAACCCGGGAAAATCAGGCGTTGCCCGCTGGCGCGGAACAAATAGTCGTGGCTGGCAGTGATGTCGACCGCCAGAGTGGCATACAGAGCTGGAGACATCTGACTGGCCACAAAGCGCCGCCAGATCAGCTCATAGAGGCGCGCCTGCTCGACGGTCAGAAAAGGCCGCATACTCTCGGGCGTGCGCAGAACGCTCGTGGGTCTGATGGCCTCATGCGCCTCCTGGGCGTTGACCACTTTGGAGCGATAGACCGGCGGCGTGTCTGGCACGTACTCGGCGCCCCACTGCTGCTCGATCAGGTGCCGCGCCTCGCGCTGCGCCTCAGGGGCCACGTGCATCGCGTCAGTGCGCATATAGGTGATCAAACCCACCAGCTCGCCCTGCAACTCGATACCTTCATAGAGCTGCTGTGCGATGCGCATCGTGCGCCTCGCATCATAGCCGAGACGTGCGCCCGCATCGGCCTGCATTGTGCTGGTGATATAGGGGGGCGACGGTTTGCGTTGACGCTCTCCGGGCTGCACGCGCGTCACCTTGTAGCTGGCGCCCTCGAGCTCACGTAAGATCGCGTCCACCTCGATCTTGCTACGCAGACCAGGGTTCTCTCCCTTGACCTTGAGGAGCCGCGCCAGAAAGCGCTCCTGATCTGGCGTCTGGCGCTGTAGCAGAGCTTCCACCGTCCAATATTCCTCGGGAACAAAGGCCATGATCTCGCGCTCGCGCTCTACCACCAGCCGCAGCGCCACCGACTGCACCCTGCCGGCCGAGAGGCGCCGCTTCATGGCCCTGGCTAACAGCGGGCTGATCTGGTATCCCACGAGGCGATCGAGCACACGGCGCGCCTCTTGCGCCGCGATCAGGTCTTTGTCGAGATCCCTTGGCGCCTGCAGCGCCTGCCGCACCGCTTGAGGCGTCACCTGGTCAAAGCTGATGCGGCGGGTGCGCGCGGCATCGAGGTGCGCCGCCTGCTGCACGTGCCAGGCGATGGCTTCACCCTCGCGATCGGGGTCCGTGGCCAGATAGATGGCACCTGCCGAACGCCCAGCCGCGGCGATCTTGTCGATGACCTCTCGCTTTTTGGAGAGAGGCACATAGCTGGGACGAAAGTCATCCTCTATGTCGACACCCAGTTCTTGAGCAGGCAGATCACGCACATGGCCCACCGACGCCAACACCGCGTACTCGTTGCCGAGGTAGTGGGCGATGCTGCGCGCCTTGGAAGGTGATTCGACGATAACGAGTTTGTCTGGCATCTGTCCTCGATGAAAGCGAACAAATGAGCGCCTACATTCTAGGCGCGGTGACCAGCGCTGTCGAACATTGCCATTGGCAGACGCGCCTTGGCCAGCTAAAATGCCCCCATCATCCAATGGAGGCTGCTCCATGAACATGACCCCACGAGAGCGAGTGACGCGCACACTGCGTTTTGAGGGTGTCGATCGCCCTGCCCGCGATGTGTGGACGCTGCCAGCCGCCTTTTTTGGGCGCGAGGATGAGTTGCAGGCGCTGCTCGATCAGTACCCCAGCGACTTTGGCCCCAGCGGCTATCGCGATCCGATGGACGAAGCGCCCCTCTATGAGCCAGGTCACTGGACCGACCCCTGGGGTTCGACCTGGCAGAACATCCAGCGTGGCATGATCGGTGAAGTCAAGCACCCTGCCCTGGCCGATTGGTCCACTCTGGCTCACTGGCAGCCGCCATATCATCTGCTGGGACAGGGCTTTGAGGACGTCAATCGCGTCTGCGCTTCCAGCGACCGCTTTGTGCATCTCGGTCTGCCTCGCCCCTTTGAACGGTTGCAGTTCGTGCGCGGTAGCGAGAACGTGTACCTGGACCTGGCCTGGGGCGTGCCCGAGGTATTCAAGCTCCTGGAGATGATCCATGATTACTACCTGCGGCACCTTGAATACGTGGTCAAGACCGATGTGGATGCCGTGTTTTTCATGGACGACTGGGGCTCGGCCAACGCCTTGCTGATCTCGCCGGCCATGTGGGTGGCCTACTTTAAGCCACTCTACAAAGACTATGTCGATCTGGCCCACGCTCACGGCAAGTTCGCGCTGATGCACTCGGATGGTCATATTCTAGAGATCTACCCACACCTCATCGAGATCGGTGTGGATGCTCTCAACTCGCAGCTCTTTAGCATGCCCATCGAGGAGCTGGGCAAGCGCTTCAAGGGGCAGATCACCTTCTGGGGAGAGCTCGACCGTCAGCATATCCTGCCCTTTGGCACGCCTGACGATGTGCGCGCGGCCGTGCAGCGCGTACGTGGCGCCCTGTGGGACGACCGTGGCGGCGCCATCGGTCAGGCCGAGTTCAACCAGGGCTATCCCCTGGACAACATCCGTGCCTTTTTTGAGGCCTGGTGGGGGCCTCCTGAAGAGCCCTCACCGCGACCGACCCATCAGGGAGCCTAGCCCTATGTCATCTGTCAACGGCGGTACTTTGCGCCGTAACGCGGTCCTTTTTGTGGCTGTGAGTGTGCTGCTGGGCACTCTTACAGGTTGCTGGCTGGCCGATATCCCCGCAGCTGAGCCACCTATGGCTGCGACGATCAGCCCAACCGCCACATCTGCCAACACAACTCTCACAGAGTCGCCTACCCTCTCAACCCCCGCGCCCACGCTGACACCAGAAAGCACACGCCCTGCCTCACAGCCAGATCCCACGGCGCGGCCGACGACTACCGGAGCCATCTACGGCGATGAGGGCGGCGTGTTCTGGGCCGACTTGAATACTGGCGACATGGCGCCTCTCATCGCCGGAGCAGCGGGCGCAAGCTGGGCGCTGCAGGCCCAGGAACTAGCGATGGTGCATGGCCGCTTTGTCGAGCGCGTCGATCTGGACAGCGGCCAGAGCGCACTGTTCGAGGTGCCCACAGAAGGGCTCATGGATGCCCAGGTCTTTTGGGAGGCAGATGGCCACCGGCTGCTGTATGTCGGCTGGGTCGAGCCCGACCCGGCCTCAGACGAACCTGAGTTGAGGCTGGTGTTCTGCGAGCTATCTTCAGAGGGAGCAGGCACCCCTGTGGCCTATGCCGGCATGCCCGCCATGCTACTGGGCTATGACGCCGCAGGCGAACGCCTGCTGCTATGGGCCCCCGCAGAGGCCGAGACCTTGCAGTTGCTGGGTGTCGATCTCTCCACTGGCGAGGCTCAACAACTTGCCACGCTCGAGGGGCTGGGCGAGCTCGCCCTGGGGCCTCACGGCGCCCTGGCCTGGCTAGCCACCGCAGAGACGGGCTATCAGCTCCTGGCGGTGCAAGGCGATGGCGCCCCAACTGCACACGCCCTGCCAGAGGGCGCCTATGCCAGCAACCTGGTCTGGTCTCAGGATGGGAAGGCCCTGGCCTTTTTCCTGCATCAGGGCGCGCTGTACGATCCTGAGGCCACCAACTTGGGCTTGTACACCATCGACCTGGCCAGCGGAGAGATCAAAGGGCCGCTGGGCGAGGCTGCGCCCTATGCTCGCATCGCCGCGTGGACGCCCGACGGTCAGGGGCTGATCTTGCACCAGCGAGACGCTGAGACAGAGCGCTATGATCTGGTTACGCTAGATGGCGCCCATAGCCCTGTATCCATCAAGGGATCGGCAACGCTGATGGGCTGGGCGTCTCGGCCTGAGCTGCCCAACGACGCCCCGACGCTCGACCCCTGGCAACGCCGTTTCATAAGTGCTGCTGGCGACGCCGACGCAACGGCTGCAGCCGCGGCCTCGTTCGTCGCAGCGCACCTGGATATGCCCTTGGCCGAGCGCGCCCTGCGGCTCGAGGCTTATTATGCGGCCGCGGCGTGGCCTCAAGATGAGCGCGAGCTGCGTCAGGTAGACACCGAGGTGTTTGTGCTGCAGACACCACCGAATAGCATTGTGGTGACGTCTCTTGCCGGCAGCCAGGTTGTCGGCCAGGGATCGACCCTGGGCGAGGTGCGCGTCGATGGTGATCGTCTGGCCGTCGTATACGGCGGCATATTTGGCGAACAGCAGCAGTGGACAGTTGCGCTCTTGCGCCAGAACGAGGGAGGCTGGGAGACGCGTTGGCAACCGCTGGGCCGCAGTGACTGGATCACCACGGGGGGCGCGGTGACCTTTGAGGGCAAAGGCATCGACACCCTACAGGTGACAGGGACCTCGTTGGGGCAACCCAGCGATGCCTTTTTCGAGTGCGCCGCGTGCCCGTTGCGCGAGTTCTCGGCCACATGGCAGCTGCAGGGAGACGCTTATGAGCGCGTACCGGCCCTTCCGGCCGATGCCCCCCTGGCGAACGTGCACTGGGAGATGACGGTGCACAGCCCGTATGCGCTGGTGTATGAGGCCGTTCGCCGCGTCAGGGCGGGCGAGGCGACCGACGACGTAGCCACCTTGCTGGCCAGCGAGCAATTGGCCGCCATGGAACTGCAGGGCGAGAGCATACGTCTTGTAGTCAGCAGCGTCTCTCCGGAGATGGTGATCTTTGGGCCTGCAGATGCGCCCACTTTGTGGCAGGCAACCATCGCGGCCGGACGTGTCGCTCAGGTAACGGCACGTTGACCGGCCTATGTGTCGGATCCGTTGCGGCGCGTATATGAACCTGCTATAATAGCATCTGCATTGAACTCGTACTGGGTGCAAGCGTCTTGAATAGACAGCGAACAGGGCCACTGCAGGCTGCTCGGCTGCACAACGATGGTCGTTGTGGAAAGGGGGAACTCGTGAGACATCAACATTCGCGAATCAGTGCCCATGAGCGCTGGCTCAAGCTCGCTGTGCTGGTTCTGGTGCTGGCGGGCGCGCTGGCAGTGCCGGCAACCGCGACGGCAGATCCTGGCCCATGGCGAGGCGACTATTATTCGAACATGACCCTGTTTGGTGGTCCTGCGGTCGTCAGGTACGACTCGGAGATCAACTTTAACTGGGGCACAAGCGCGCCGGCCGGAGGCATACCAGCCGATCAGTTCTCGGTAAACTGGTCTTCGGTGCAGTACTTTGGGGCCGGCACCTACACCTTCAATGTCACGGTCGACGATGGCGTGCGCGTCTGGGTCGATGGCGAGCTGCTCATCGATCAGTGGAAGGATCAGTCGGCTGTGACCTACTCGGCCGCCAAGTATCTCAACGCCGGCAACCATGCGCTGCAAGTACAGTACTATGAGAACGGTGGCGATGCCCTCTGCCGCTTCTGGTGGACGACAGGCGGCGGCACGCCAGCTGGCGCTTGGAACGGAGAGTACTTCAACAACATCTATCTGGCCGGCCCTGCAGCAATGGTACGCGGCGATGCGAACATCAACTTTGACTGGGGCTCCGGCTCGCCGGGGCCTGGCGTGGCGGCAGACAACTTTTCCGTCCGCTGGACCACCACGGCCAGCTTCGCAGCCAGCCAGGACTATACCTTCTATGCCACCGTCGATGACGGTGTGCGGGTCTACGTCGATGGCGCCCTGGTCATCGACAAGTGGTATCCGCAGTCTCGCACCACGCACAGCGGCGTCAAACATCTGAACGCCGGTAACCATACCGTCATCGTCGAGTATTTCGAGCAGGGTGGCGCTGCCCTCTGCACGGTTTCATGGACCGGTGGTGGAGGCACCACCCCTCCCCCATCTGGCGGCACAGTGGTCGTCGATGATCTTGGTGGTGGGTTCATCTGGGGCGGCCCTGCCGGCGGTATGCGCGGCCGTACCGTGGGCTATGCCGGCCATCTGTACTGGACGTGGAATCAGACGAACCAGCTGTTGAGCTGGGGCAAATGGTTCCCCCACCTGACGGCGCCCGGCAACTATCAGGTGCAGGTCTATATCCCCAGCTACTATCATGGCACCAAGAGCGCCAAGTACGTCATCTATCACAACGGTGTCTCGCACTCCAAGTGGATCAACCAGAACAACTACTATGACAAGTGGGTGGACCTGGGCACCTACTACTTTGCGGGTGGCCCCAGCGAGTACGTCTACCTGGGAGACAATACCGGCGAGCCCTACATGACGCGCTACGTCGGCTATGACGCGATCCGCTTTGTGCCCGTCGGTGGTGGCACAACGCCTCCGCCGCCACCACCCAGCGGTTGCGCCATCAATCCGGTGATGGGCTTTGGCAACGTGTGGCACGGCTATGCCCACGTGCGCACCAAGCTTGGCTGCCCCACTGAGACCGAGGTGGGTACCTGGGCCGGTGCACAGACCTTTGTCGGCGGCTACATGTTCTGGCGCCAGGACAAGGGCCAGATCTATGCCCTGCTGAGCAATGGCACCTGGTACGCCTTTAACGATAGCTGGACCAGCGCTATGCCAGAGACCGATCCGGGTATTGTGGCGCCACCAGGCTATCTGCAGCCCAAGCGGGGCTTTGGCAAGGCCTGGCGCGAGAACCCGGCTGTCCGGTCTGGGCTGTCCTGGGCCACCATCGAAGAGTATGGCTACAACGGCACCTTCCAGCAGTACAATGGTGGCGTGATGATGTGGCATCCGTCATACGGGGTGTTCGTGCTCTACAATGACGGCCGCTGGGAAAAGTACTAGTATCCGCTCCGCATCAAGAGGCCCTGCCAAGTTGGCAGGGCCTCTTGTTTCGGCCGCAGAGCGTCTCTGGCTACTGCTTATGCTGCCCTAGGGCCCGTTGCAGCACGGCATCCAGTTCGAGCTGAAAGCGCGGCACGCCAAAACGTTGTGCCTCGGCGCGCAAGGTCGCCGAATCAAAGGTAAGGCCCTCGAGACGCCGCACCGCCGCGGCCAGCGAGGCCGGAGTGGGTTCGTCAAAGAGCACGCCTGTACGTCCCTCGCTCACCGTATCCAGCGCGCCACCGGCCCCATAGGCGATCACCGGCCGGCCCGCCGAAAGCGCCTCCACCGGCGTCAGCCCAAAGTCCTCTTCACCAGGAAAGACGAATGCTTTGCAGCTCGCCATCAGGCGACGCACCTCGGCGTCATCGCGCACAAAGCCGAGGAATTCGACGTTCGGTCCAGCCAGGCGCTCTAGAGCAGCCCGGTCACGTCCCTCGCCCACGATCTTGAGCGGCAGCCCCAGTTCGGTAAAAGCCCGCACCGCGAGATCGATACGCTTGTAGGGCACCAGTCGCGACGTGACGAGGTAATAGTCACCCGCCGGCACATCGGCGGCAGCACCGACCAGATCGATATCCACGGGTGGATAGATGATATCAGCGTCACGCCGATAGTGCTTGGCGATCCGCTCTCGCACGGTGCGCGATATAGCGACAAACCGATCCACCCGATTGGCTGCTGCCAGGTCCCATAGCCTCAGGCTCTTGAGCATAGGCGCCATAATCGCCTGGCCCAGGCGGCTCACACCTTCACGCTCGATATAGCCATGATAGCTCCACAAAAAGCGCGGCGGCGTGAGACAGTAACAGACATGCGGGGTATGCTCACTGGTGAGCACGCCGTGCGCAAAGCCGCTGGGGATGCTCAGCACGAGGTCGTAGCCTCGCAGATCGAATGATTCAAAGGCCAGCGGATAGAGCGGCAAGAACCACTGCTGCTTGCGGCGTGCCAGGGGGATGTGATCCATGAATGAAGGGCGGATATCCCACTGTCGGTACCGCTCTGGCAGCGCCTCGGACCGATAGACCGAGGTATAGATGGGCGCCTGGGGATACATGTCATGCACCACCTCGAGCACCCGTTCGGCGCCACCATACTGGTTCAGCCACGAAAAGACGATGGCGAGTCTCATGCCCTACCCTACTTGCCTATGCAGAACTGTCCAAAGATGGTCGCCAACAGATCTTCGCTGGCCGTCTCACCGGTGATCTCTCCGAGGATGAACACCGCTTCGCCCACATCGATGGCCACCAGATCGCCGAACCAGCCGGCCTGTGCCGCCTCCAGCGCTAAAGTCACGTGATCCAGCGCCCTGGCAAAAGCAGCGCGGTGGCGCGGGTTGGACGTCAGCGGGTC
>JAAYDS010000352.1 GCA_012729155.1 Chloroflexota bacterium
CCGCCGCGTCGGGCATCTCTGTGCGGCTACTTGTCCATCAGGTAACCCGCAAAGGTGATGTTGTAGCCCGGGTTGCCGCAGTTCGAGGTTGCGCAGCGCCCGGCGCTTTGCACCCAGGTGTTCTCGTCGGCATAGATCGCCACCTGCGTGCTCATCCGGTAGCCCATCCGGCTAAAGATCTGCGCCGCGTTCCCCTCCTGTTGCACGTATTCGGTCTCCAGCCTGGGGAGCCAGTATTCGACTGTATTACCACCCAGCGTCGTTCTCATGCTGACCACGGGCCACAGACCGTCTGTCTCGGCGTACACACTGACAAACTCGATCTTGAGGATCTTGCCCGCCGGCACCTGGTAGGCATTGGTCCAGCTAAAGTTCGCGGTATAGTGCGAAGTGAACTGCACCGCCTCGGGAGCCGAGTCGCCCGTGCTACCGCCGACGACGTTCACATTGAGGGCCTGGCCTGAGGGGTTCGTCACCTTCACCGTGTTGTTGTTGGTATCCAACTTGACCGTGTTGGCGCTGGTAGAGAGCCCGACAGTCCCAGAGACGTTCACAGCCCCCTGCTGGACCACTGGCACGGGGCTTGAGGTCGAGTTGTTGACGCTCACGCTGCCGGCCACATTGGTCGTACCCTGCGCCGCTACTGGCACAGGGCTTGAGGTCGAGTTGCTCACACTCACGCTGCCGGTCACGTCGGTCGTGCCCTGCGCCGCCACTGGCACAGGGTTCTCCGTAGAGTTGCTCACGCTCACACTGCCGCTCACGTCGGTTGTGCCCTGCGCAGCAACCGAAACCGGCGTGGTGGAGTCGATCTGCACCGTCCCTGAGACAGTCAGCGGACCTAGCCCATCGATCGTAACCGTATTGGCGGCCGGATCGATACCCACCGTGCCAAAGACCTCGCCAAAGACATCCACCGGGCCCTGCTGGGCCACGGGGAGTGGATCGATGGGCCAGTTACCCACGTCTACGCTGCCCGACACCATGGTCGTGCCCTGGGGAAGAACCGGTACGGGTTGGGCGTCGGTGTTGATGATCAGCGCCTCTTGAGCTCCTTCGAACGGCGATGCGGCGATGGCCGTACCCATGCCGCCAGAGACCAGCCCGAGGACAAGAACGAACACCATGCCGATGGCTGTGATCGAGACGAACCTCTTTGCGGTATTCATCGGTCAACTCCTTTGTCTGGCAATAGCAAGCTCTCGTTGGCCATGCGCTCCGGCATGCTTGTGGGTCGCTGTCCTCTCTCTGGAGACCGAACTCGGTAACCCACAAGCAGAGACGAGCCCACTCCTCCCAAGTGGGCACCCCCACCCTCCTTTCATAGCCCAGCGGATCCCCCCCACACTCACCATCCTGAGCCAGGCCGTCCTGGTGCAGGCCTTTAGGCCGTTCACGTCTTGGGCTTGAGCAAGACACCGACCTCGATTAGCCGCGCCAGATCATCGGTGGTCAGGTTTCGGGCCTCCCGGCCCGACAGCACCATCAGGCGGTCGCCGCCCGGGTCGAGCCCGATCAACAACAGGTCGGGACGATCTTTGAGCAGTGAAAAAGCCAGATCGGTCGAGACAATGCCCAGATCGAGGATCACCGCGTCGGGGCACAGGGCATGCAGCGTCTGTGGCGCGTCATAGTCAGCGGCGAGCGAGAGCACTTCCAGATGAGGGTAGCGCTCGAGGCTCTTGCCAACACCCGCCAGCACCACTGACTCACCATACAACACCACTCTGTGCCGCATTGGCCTCGCCTCCTGGCTTGGCTGCGCCGGGCGCCCACAGCGTAAGCATCGCTCACTACTGCCAATATAGGGGTAGCCAAACGCCGCCACAATGTCACTGTCGGCACAAAAACGACAGTCTCCAGGCAGCCTGGGACTGTCACAAGTGACACGGTGCGTCTTGGGGATCGCGAGAGCGTTGGCCGGCCACTACGGCCCAACCGACGGGCCCGACGAGGTGAGCGCTTGCCGAGGCCAGCCAGGCGCCCGTGGCCACCGCCTAGAGCGCGCGGGGCCCTTGGCGTGTTTCGGAAGAGTCCTCAGTCGAACCTGTCAGGCCTAAGCGGCCGGCATAGGCGATCACCTGGCTCCGGTGCTCGAGATGGAGCCGGTCCATGATCTCGGCCATGTGGTAGCGAACGGTGCGCTCGCTTAGGGCCAGCCTGGCACCCACTTCCTTGTAGGTCAGGCCCGCTGCAACCGCCTTCAGAACATCCATCTGGCGCTCGGTGAGCACGACGGCCCCTTCTCGGCGAGATGGCGCCGCATTGTCTACGGCCGCGGGCAGGCGCTGTTCGGCCGCCTGGCGGGCAAACTCGTGCAGGATCCTGGCTGCCAGGCCGGGCGAAAAGGGGGGAATGCCACGCTCTAGCCCTTGCAGCGCCTCGACGAATTCGTGGCTGGTAGCACTTTTGAGCAGATAGCCGCAGGCGCCGCTCTTGACCGCCTCGAAAAGGTCATCATCGTCGGCAGAAGTCGTCAACATCACGATTCGCAGCTCGGGCATCTGCGCCTTGATCAGGCGCGTGGCGGCCAGCCCGTCGCAGCGCGGCATGCGCACATCCATCAGGATCAGGTCGGGGTGACACCGCTGGGCAACGCCAAGGGCCTCCAGGCCGTCGCCGGCCGTGCCCACTACCTCGATGCCATGGGCCGTCAACAGGTTGGTGAGCCCTTCTACCACCAGGCTATGGTCGTCAACCAGAATGACGCGCATGCTTTCCTCTGCTCTCCCTCGGTCGCCACTACGGCACCAAGACCACCACACGCGTCCCGCGGCCGGGAGCCGCGTCCACCTCGATCTGCCCGCCCAGCGCTCGCGCGCGTTCGCGCATGAACTGCAAACCCAGACCGCCCCCTCCCGACCGCGCCAGCGCCTCCGTGTCAAAGCCTCGGCCGTCGTCTTGCACGACCACCCTCGCCTGCCCATCGGCCTCTTCGAGCCGCACCTGCACCGCCTTGGCGTTGCCGTGCTTGCGGGCATTGTTGAGCGCTTCTTGAATGATACGGAAGAGCTGGCTCTGGGCCTCGGGCGTGAGGCGCTCTTGCTCAAACTCGGGAGCAACGACGAGGGCCGTTCGCAGGCTATAGTTCTGGCCAAAGCCGTCCAGATACTGCTGCAGGGCGTCCACGAGCGTACGCCTGTCAGAGGGAGCCGCGCGCAATTCCAGGATGAACTCGCGCACATCGGCATGGGCGTCACGGGCCACGCCAGCCAGACGCGCAAGCTGGGCATCAGCCGCGGCGGTCTTGCCGGCGGCCAGCAACGCCCGCGTCGCCTCTGCCTGCAGGCTGACATAGCCCAGCACCTGGCCGATGCTGTCGTGCAGGTCACGCGCCACCCGCTCTCGCTCTCGCAGGGTAGCGGCGGTCTGTTCGTGCTGGATCAAGCGGTCTTGGGCAAGGCGCAACTCGGTGGTCTCATGGAGCACCAGCAGAGAGCCGAGATGAAAACCACGCCCATCCTCAAGCGGCGAGGAGACAATCCGATACCACCGGCAGCCGCGATCGTCTTCCAGAGCGATCTCGGCCTCGGTGATCTCCTGGTTGTCGGCGAGAGCCGCAAGGCCCGGCACCGCATCGAGAGCTTGCGCCGCGGCTTGGCCCAGTGCGCTGGCGCGACTCATCCCCAGCAGGTGCTGTGCCGCCAGGTTCAGGTCGGCGATGCGGCCACGCGCGTCCACCACGACCA
>JAAYDS010000353.1 GCA_012729155.1 Chloroflexota bacterium
AAAGAGCAGGTAGGCCAACGGAATGGTGACGATGCCGATCAGTGCCGAGGTCAAACGCAGGGTCCAGTCGCTCGACTCTAGCAGCGCAAAGATGCCCGCCATGATGTACATATAGAGCGGCTCGCGCCCTGTGTAGGCCGAAAAGTAGACCGGCCAGTTGCCAGGGCCAATCTCGCGGGCCATCAGGCCATAGACGGCCTCGTCGAAATGGAGTGCGGGCGGCGCCGCTGTCAGCGTGACGAGGCGCAAAAAGGCCCCCAACGCCGTGATCATCGCCAGCCAAAGCCCCGCCCGCGCCACTGCGCGTGGCTCGATCTCTTTGAGCATCGCTCGCTCCTCGCCCGAGTTCACCCCTCAGGATAGATGAAAGGGTCGGCGGCGGCAAGGTTCGGCCCCATTGCTCGCCCTTTGACAGAGACGTACTCGCGGTCATAATGCTGACTAGCTCGACACAAGAGGAGTGTCATGACCAACCTGGTCCTCCTGACGATCATCGGCTTTATCCTGTTCATGTCGCGAGGCGTGGTGGGCCCTGTCAGCTCGCTTTACGCCCAGGAGCTGGGCGCCAGCTACGTGTTGTTGAGCGTGCTGGGCACGACCACCTCAGTGTTCACCGTCATCGCCTCGTATATGTGGGGGCGTAGCTCTGATGTGATGGGTAGTCGCAAGACGTTTATGCTGGGCGGCCTGGGCGTGCTTGCAGTCGAGTCTACGCTCACCGCGATGATCCCCGTCTTTGCCCCTCTACTGGGCGCTGTGCAGCCCTTTGTCTGGCTTTTTCCACTGCGGCTGCTCGGCACTATCGGCACTGCCGCCTACTCTACGGCCAACCTGGCCATGCTGGGCGATCTGCTCGAGTCGCACGCGAGCGGGAGGGGCCAGCGTATGGGCTGGGTGCGGGGCAGCTCATCGGCCGGTTTTGGGTTGATGGCTTTTACGGCCGGCAAAATCGCCGACACCTTTGCCATCAACATCCCCTACTATATCTCAGCAGCGCTGCTGGCGCTGGCCTTTGTCCTCGCGGTGGCGCTCAAAGAGGAACGCTTCAAGCGTGAAAAGGCGGCGGGAAGCTTTGAGTGGCATTCGGCGTGGCAGGCATTTCTCGCGCGCTTTCGTGATGCCTGGGCGGTGATCGCCGGCAACGACGACGCTTTTGACGGCGATACCGTCAGCACGGGCCCCAAGCTGCCATTGGCGCCGCTGTTGATCTCGTCGTTCCTGTTCTCGCTGATGATGGGCTCAGTCTACGAGGTGTGGGCCAACTACATGAAGCACGAGGCGGGGTTCACTACCACCGTGGTGACCATGCTCTGGGCCACTGCCTCGACGTCCGAGTTTCCCTTTATGATCCTGGGGGGCTGGCTGTCTGACCGGGTAGGACGCCTGCCTATGCTCAGCTTGGGCTTTTTGGGCTGGGCCATCGTGATCACAGGCTATATTGTGGTGCCGGTGATGCCCTGGATCGTGGTCATACAGCTCATCCGCGGCCTGGCCTTCTCAGCAGTTACCGCCACTGCCATGACCTATGCTGCTGAGGCCCGCGGACGATCGCAGCGTGGACAGGTGGCGGGCCTCTATGGCGCTATGGGCGGTGTGGGCTCCATCCTGGGAGCAGCGATGGGTGGCACTCTGACAGCGTGGGTGAGTTTTCACTTTATGTTTGGCGTGGCCACAGTAGCGATGCTGGCCGGCGCCGTGTACTTTGCCGTGGTAGAGTGGCGGCGGCGGCAGACGGCCTTGACCGCGCCTGTTCAGTCATAGTAGGTCGGCCAATGTCTGCTGGGCAGTGGATCACGTTGGTGGCGGTAGGGTTTGCCGGGCTCTGGTTCGTCTGGTGGTGGCGGCACCGCGGCGAGCAGGATGTGTTCATGCCGCCTGTGGGGGCTGCCACCCCGCCGACCGAAGAGGGGCAAAATGGCGATGAAACAGCTGATGCCTCGGCAGTCGAGGGTGAGTGAGGGCGCATAGCGTAAGAGGTGGAAATGGCCGCTGTGTTCGAGCTCGTGAGACTGATCGACCGTATTCTGCCGCCCGAGCCTTGGGCTGAAGGCGACAATATCCCCTGGGATGAGCCCGAGTTCAGCCAGCGCATGCTGGCCGAGCATCTGTCGCAAGCGCACGATCATGCGAGCCGCCGTGCTGCCAAGATCGACCTTCAGGTGCAATGGATACACCAGGAGCTGCTTGGCGGCCGACGTGCGCACGTGCTCGACCTTGCCTGTGGCCCTGGCCTCTATGCCCTGCGGCTGGCTGGGCTGGGGCACACCTGCCATGGCATCGACTTTAGCCCCGCTTCCATCGCCTATGCCCGCGAACAGGCGGGCGCTGCGCCCTGCGAGTACGTGCTCGGAGACGTTCGCCATACGCCCTATGGCGGTCCGTACGATCTGGTGATGATGCTGTTTGGCCAGCTCAACGTGTTTCGGCCCGACGAGGCCAGAGATATCGTTGAGCGCGCCTATGCCGCCCTGCGCCCTGGTGGGCTCTTGTTGCTCGAGCCTCACACTTATGAGGGTGTGGTCAGCATCGCTGGCCACGGTGGCGGACGACGAGACTGGTCGGCATCGAACCGAGGTCTTTTTTCCGCCCAGCCTCACCTGCTGCTCACTGAGGCGTTCTGGGACGGCGAACAGAACGTCGCGACCGAGCGATTCTATGTCATTGATGCCGCTACCGGCCGCATCACGCGCAGTGCGCTGAGCACGCAGGCCTACAGTAGCGAGCAGTACATGGCGCTGCTCGAGGGCGCCGGGTTTGTTGGGCTGACATTCTATCCCTCGTTACTCGGTGAGCCCGATCCCGAGCAGAGCGCGCTCCTGGCTATCACAGCGCGCCGCTCGGCCTGATCACCATCTGCTGTTGGGAGGTCGCGATGCACAAGACACCTCGTCTGGCCGGGCCGTGGGTCAACGTGTACCAGCCACAACCCGCCACTTATCCGGGGCCCGATTCGCCCACCTTTCGCGCTGGCCAACGCTACGAAAGCTGGGTGCCCAACGACTTTACCGTGCTCGCCGGCCCCGACGGCCGCTGGCATGCCCTGGGCATCACCCATCCCGAGGGCGGCGCCACAGTGCACGAGGCCGAGTGGCTTGCCTTTCACGCGGCCGCGCCGGTGGGCGCCTTTGCCGAGCATTTGCACGTGGGCGCCTGGGAGCAGATGCCTCACCTGCTGCCACCCGGCGAGCGGCCCGGCGAGCGGCCAGAGCTGTGGGCGCCTTTCTGCTATGCTCACGAGGACACCTACTATCTCTACTATGGGCCCACCGAGATGCGCCTGGCTACCTCGAACGATCTCTATCACTGGCAGCCGCAGGGCGTGGTCTTTGGGGGAGAAGAGGGCGCGCGTGACCCCTGTGTGGTGTGGCACCATGGGCGCCATCTGATGGTGTACATCGCCGGCCATACGCTCTATGCGCGCGAGTCGGATGATCTGCGTCACTGGGATGAGCGACGGGTCATCTATACGCTAGACCGCCCTGGCTCGCCCGAGTCTCCCTACCTGGTACTGCGCCCCGAGGGCAACTATCTCTTTTACTGCATCTACGATGGCACCAATACCGACTATGACGATCGTACCAGCGTGCTGTTCAGCGAGACGGTCGACTTTACGCAGGCCCCGGTGGTGGCCGAACTGCGCGCTCATGCCCCCGAGGTGATTTGCGACGAGTGCGGCGACTGGTACCTGGCCAGCGTCGAGCGGCCCTATCGCGGTGTGAGTGTGGCACCATTGGCCTGGGTCTGATGGCACGGAAGGAGAGATGGCTGAACGATCGCTCCGTGGCTTGCCGCGCAACATCTGGGCGGTGAGCCTGACCAGCTTTTTCATGGACGTCTCGTCAGAGATGGTGCTGAACGTGCTGCCCCTCTTTTTGAGCACGGTGCTGGGCACGCCCACGGCTATCATCGGGTTGATCGAGGGGTTGGCCGAGGCGACGGCCAGCGTGCTCAAGGTGTTCTCGGGCTGGCTGTCTGACCGGCTGGGCAGCCGCAAGTGGCTGGCCGTGGCCGGGTATGGCATCTCGGCACTGTCCAAGCCATTCTTTTACATCTCGGGCAGTTGGAGCACGGTGCTGGCCGCTCGCTGGAGCGACCGCGTGGGCAAAGGCGTGCGCACCGCTCCGCGTGATGCGCTGGTGGCCGATTCGGTGACGCCGTCACAGCGCGGCCTCGCCTTTGGCCTTCATCGCGCAGCCGACACGGCCGGCGCCATGCTGGGCCTGCTCATCGCCTTGCTGGTGGTGTTGCTGGCGCGCAACCCCGGCGGCGAGCTCACCCGCTCGACCTTCCGGACGCTGGTGCTCATCAGCCTGGCGCCCGCCGCCATCGCTGTGCTGTCTCTGGCGATCGGCGCTCGCGAGGTCAAGCCTGAGGGGCCGCGTGCGCGCGTCGCGGTGAGCTTCAGAGGCTTGGGCCAGCCCTTTCTGGTGTTCATGCTGATCGTGGGCCTGTTCGACCTCGGCAACTCCTCAGATGCCTTCCTGGTGCTGCGCGCCCAGGAGCGTGGCCTGGAGCTGCCGGGCATCTTGGGCATGCTGATCACGTTCAATCTGATCTACACTCTGGTGTCGGCTCCGGCCGGGGCCCTCTCAGACCGGGTGGGGCGCCGCAAGCTGATCGTTGGGGGCTGGCTGGCATACGCGGCGATCTATCTGGGCTTTGCCCTGGCAGGCGCCGGGTGGCACGTGTGGGCGCTCTATGGCCTCTATGGCATCTACTATGGGCTGGCCTATGGCACGGCCAAGGCTATGGTGGCCGACCTGGTGCCGGTGGCGCTGCGCGGCACAGCCTTTGGCGCCTACAACTTTGTGCTGGGCCTGCTCGACCTGCCGGCCTCGCTCATCGCGGGTCTGCTGTGGCAGGGCGCGGGGCGCTGGTCGGGGTTTGGCGCCGCTGCGCCTTTTTACTTTGGCGCAGGAGCGGCGCTGCTGGCCAGTCTGCTGCTCATGGCATGGAAGCCACCCCAGGCCGTGGCTCCTCAGTCGCAAAAGCAGTCTCTAGCGGAGGTATCGTGATGACCGTGAAACTGGATGCGCAGCGGCTCGAGGCCGCCGCGACCCCGGCGCTGCAGGCTCTGATCGATAACCAGACCTACGCAGGCTTTGGCGCGGCGGTCTGGCAAGGGGGCGATCTTTTCTACGAGCGCTACCTTGGTCGCAGTGACCGTGAGGCCGATGTCGCCTGCAACCACGACACCATTGTACGCATCTACTCGATGAGCAAGCCCATCACCGGCGCGCTGTTGGCCATCTTGTGGGATCGCGGTCTCTGGCAGATCGATGACCCAGTCGCCCAGTACATCCCCGAGTTCGCAGACACGCGCGTGTATGTTAGCGGCGGGCCTAGTGACTATCGCACTGAGCCTGCCACGACGACGATGACGTTGCGGCACCTGTTCACGCACACGGCCGGCCTCTCGTACGGCTTTGACGAGAACGATCCGGTCGATCAGATCTATCATGAGGGGGCTCCGGCAGGCTATCTTGACGGCAGCTACAATCCCGACCTGAGAGAGTTTGTAGCCATGCTGGCGCAACTGCCGCTTCGTTCTAACCCCGGCACAGCGTATCACTACTCATTCGCCATCGATGTGCTGGGGCGCGTAGCTGAGGTCATCACGGGGAGCTCGTTCCGTAACCTGCTGCGCGCCCTTCTGTTCGAGCCGCTGGGCATGGCCGACACCGATTTCACCGTCGATGATGCCAGGCTCGCCCGGTTTGCTCCCTGTTACAGTCCTACCGCCAGCGGCGGTCTGACGCGCATGACCGGCCAGGGTGACGCACGCTACCGCCCCGGTTACCGTCTCTGGTCGGGGGGCGGCGGGCTTACCTCGACGCTGTACGACTATGGCCGCTTTCTGCGCATGCTGCTCAACGGCGGCGAGTTGGATGGCGTCCGCGTGCTCAGCCCAGAGGCGGTACGCTACATGATGACTGATCATCTGCCCTCGGCGCTGCTGCCCTTTGAGGCCAACAGCCCGGGTGTGGGCTATGGCCTGTGCGGTTCGGTACGTGTGGCCCAAGACCCCGCGAATCCCTGGGAACCCGTGGGTGTCTATCGCTGGGCCGGCGCTGCCTCGACTACCATGTGGGTCGATCCCAGCAACGGCATCGCAGGTATCACCACGCCCCAGTTGATGCCGGGGAACATGGCGGCTGGCGACATCTTGCGGCAGAGGGTGTACGAGTCTGCCTGAATAGGTGCGACCTGTGAGCCCAGGATGTAGGGCCACCCCCTTGAGGGTGGCCCTGTGGGTTTCGTCGCGCTAGAGCGCCTTTCTGCCTAGATACCAGGCGATGCATTCGTACCTCTCGTTGACCCGCGCCTCGGCCCCGCCTGCGAGGCGCGGCGGCACGACCACCTTATCGCTCGCACGCCAGTTGACGGGCGTGGCCTCGCCATGGCCGTCGCTTGTCTGCAAGGCGTCGATCAGCTTGCGGATCTCGTCCACGCTGCGCCCATTGCCCAGAGGCTACAGATCATGGTGCGGAGCACGCCCTGATCATCGCTCACGAACACGGCGCGCATTGTCTGTGTTGGCATGGCGCATCCACGCGCCATGCCATACTTGCTGGCCACCTTCATGTCGATGTCG
>JAAYDS010000354.1 GCA_012729155.1 Chloroflexota bacterium
AGAACAAAGAGCACCACGCCTGCCATCATCAGCGCGCCAAAGAGCTTGCTCATGGTAGCCAGTGCCAGGGCCAAACCAGCCCCCATAAGGCCCAGCCGCTTGCGGTGGGCATAGCTGTAGACGAACAAAGCCAGGCCCAACATCCCCCAGAAGAGCATGGGCGCCTCTGGCCTGAAAAAGCGCGCCGCCCAGAATATCTCTTGATGCACCAGTGTCAATACCAGTGTCAGCAGGCCGGCCAGGTGGCCCCATAGCTGCCACGCGGCCCAGCCAGCCAGCAACGCCGCGGCGATTGTGTAGATGATCATCGAGAAGCGCGCGGCATAAACAGAACAGCGAGTGAGACTCAGTACCGCCGCGCCAGGGTACAGAAACAAGGGTAACTGCGGCGTCATAAAGTCGCGGTAGGGCGCCTCGCCCAACGAGATGCGCCAGGCCGCATAGAGATAGCCGCCCTCATCGTCATAGGCCAGCCACTGCGTGAGCCGATCGGCATAGTACGCACCAGCGGCCAGCACGATGGCGACTACAAGAAGCGCCATCCACGTCTGGTTGCCGCGCTTGAACACTTTGCCCCAATCCGCTATCACCGCTACCAGTCACCTCGTGTCGCAGGCGCACCGACGGCAAGCCTAGAGCAGACCCTATGCAATGGCTGGCACCGTCGTGTTTCCATTCGCATCTTTACTGCATAAGTGGCAAGACGGCCGCATCTTGCTGCACCGTCAGCGTTGCAGGCTTTGCAGGTAGGCGCTCACCGGTCATGGTATCGTACAGGCCCACCTGGAGAATAGCACCTGCCAGATCACCATCAAACCGGAGCGTATGCTCATCCACGATAGTGGTGCCAGGTGCCCACAGCGTGGTAGGCCAGTTACCGCCGGCGGGCTCGCTATCGCTCTGCCCTACACGCCCACCATTCGCGTCGATGAGATGCACAAAGACGCTCCATGCACGTTCAGGCATCGCCTGCGCGCGCCACTGTAAGGCAACTTCAAGCTGGCCAGGCGTTTGGTGTGCCGCCACCGAGAGCAGTTCGATAGCGCCATCATCGAAAGACGCTAGAGGCTCTTGAACCGGCGTCGCCTCAGGCACCTCAAAGACCAACACTGCGTGCCAATCCTCAGGCGCGACGCGCAGTGCTGCCGTGAGGATGTCGACGGCGTGCGCCACATCGGCCTCTTTGACGTGATCGCGATGCACGAGCAAGTGCCGCACATCGAGCCCCTGCAGCAGCCCGAGGCGCTCTGCACCCGTCATCCTGCGAGCAGCTCCATCTGCCTGGCTCAGTAAGGCTTCGTCGAGGGCCTTGACATAGGCACGCTGCCCAGATGGGTCACGATGAATGTAGCCCCCAACAATGGGCCGGCCGTGCTGCGTCTGGTAATAGAGCGCCAGATTGCCGATCTGCCGCTTGCTGATGGGCAGATCGAGCACCACCCCCTCGTAGCGAGCTAGCGTACCGAGCTGCTCTGGCGGCGCCGCCGTGCCGTCGGGAAACGGCCATAGAGTGAGCCCGCCCAACACACAGACCACCAGCAGCCCCCCTGTAGCCCATGGTTTGAGCCGTAGCGATACCACCGCCAAACCCACCAGCATGGCCACTGCCAGGCTCGCAAGCTGTAGAAACCGCTCAGGCGTGCGCCCCCAGGCGAACAGGGGCAGCCTCTGCAGCAGGGCATACGGCATCGGGATGCCCGTAGAGCGCCCAGCGAGGACCAGCGTGGGGCCCGTGGCCAACACCAGAGCGAGCAACAGCGTCACTAGCCATGGCCAGCGCTGGCGCCGATCGACAAAGGCGCCATAGATGGCAAGCACCAGCGGCAATACGCCGAGATAGGCGATCCGCTCGAGATCGTTCGCCTCGGGGAACTCTGTCCTGAGGAGCGGCAACCGCTGCAGCAACCGTCCCCATACGGGATGATAGGGCGAAGGCAGCACCAACAAGGCCGGATCCACCGAGTAGAGCGCGGTCCCTTCGGCCGAGAGGTCTTGGCCCTCACGTAGCGCCTCAATGACAAAAGGCCCATAGGTGGGCGCTGTGAGCAGCGCCGTCACCAGGATAGCCAGGGCCAGCATGCCGAGGTGCTCGCGTCTCAGGTGACGTCGGCGCCGCAGCGCTTCAAACCCAAGCACAAACGCGAGCCCGGGCGCCATGGTATAGGCCGCCACCACGGGGGCCACCAGTATGCCCAGCCCAGAGAACAGGCCACAGAGTATCGCTGCCAGTGGCCCTGGGCGCTCGAGCATGCGCAATCCAAAGAGGAGCGCCAGAGGCAGCCACCAGGCGGCGATGTGTGTCAGGTGCCCCAACAACGCATGGCCCATACGCGGTGCGGCAAAGGCAAAGATCGCGCCTGCCAGCAGCGCGCCTTGCCGTGAGTGTATACGGTCGAGTGCCAGCCAGTACATACTCATACCGCTCAGAACGAGGCTGGCCAGGAACAGCACGTTGTACACCTGGGTGGGAGTCAGCAGTGCATAGAGTGGCAATGCCAGAGCATCGAGCGTCGGCGCTACACCGAGCAGCACGTTGCGCGCCTGCCACGGATGGTAGATGTAGGCCGCGCTGGCGGGGTCGAGCCCCTGCAGCCAGGCCTGGCGTGACCACCACAGCGACCAGGTGTACTGCAGGCTGTCGCGGCCCGAGAACCCAGCCACGTGCGTGCTGAACTGTCGAGCAACGGGCCAGGTGAGGACCACTGCCAGGGCCACATAGAGCGCCAGAGCGCCTACCCAGGCCCAACGATGGGCCCTGTTCATGGCAAGACCTCGATCTCCCCGAGGTACACCTCATCCGACGCCAATGCTGCCTCATGGTCGTATGCCGGCATGCGCACACCGGTTACCGGGTCGTACAGGCCTACATAGAGCGCATAGCTCCCCGCTGGCTGGCCGGTCAGGTCGATCACCCGCTGATCGATGACATATTCGCCCTCGCGCCACCCCACCGTTGGACGCTGGCCATTGGCCGGAGGGCCGTCGTGCTGCGCCACCAACACATCTCCTCGACGCAAATGCGCAAAGACGACCTGTTCGGGCATGTCAGAAGGCGCAAGGGCATGCCAGACGAGCTCCAGGTTCAGAGACGCATGAGTAACTTGCTGCGACCATCCAACGAGAGCGGCAGCATCTCCAAAGCGATAGTGACACGCCTGCTGCGTCCTCGGCTGCTCATACAGCCCGGGCCAGCGAACGATCGGCCGAGGCTGTAGCGTAACCTGGTTGCCGATTGCGGCGCTAGAGACGGCATCTGTAGCCTGCAGGCGGGTGCCACTATCGGCATCATACAGGCCGATCGAGAACCAGTACTGCCCCGCGAGAGCGTCGACCGGCACATCGACTTGATAGACGTCTTCGATCAGCTCGCCTGAACGCCAGACCTGCGAGTTGTGTTCGTTACTGAACGCCACCTGGTCTTGCTGAGCGATGAGCGCCCCCTGTTCATCGATGACGTGCACAAAGCCGTGCAGCCGCTCATCGGTCTCGTGCATCGTACGCCAGTAGAGCACCAACTCAAAGGCGCCACCGGGCTCGGCCACGAGTTGACGGATGCCATAGCGCTCGAGCCGAATGTCTGTTCCTAGATTGACGTGCGCGTCAAAGACCGACTCGCCAGGCTGGGGCTTGGCCAGGATATCGTGATAGCCCCACTTGAAGGCCAGCGCATAGTGCTCTCGCGCCCAAGAGGTAAACGTCTCGCTCGAGTCGAGCTGTTCGTCCCACAGCAAGATCACCTCGGCAGCGTCGTCTTGAGCCACGCCGATGAGCGTATCTGGCCCCAACAGGCCAAGCTGGATGCGCTTCTTGGTGACGGTGGCCAGTTCGGGCGGCACGGTGCTACCCGCTCGGAAAGGGATCATGTGATAGTCGCTGATGGCCACTGCGCCGTCCGGATACCGTTCTTGCAGAAACCGCACGGCATGCAGCGTGCTCTCATAGGTCGGCGCCTGCGCCAGATCGGCGTTGGCCTTGATGACGGTAGGCATTGCTACGAGCTGAGCGCCGACCCCCAGCGCGGCCACAGCCACGCCCAGGCTGACTTTGCGCGATTGCACGGCGTCACCAAGGGCCTCAAAGGCGAAGGCCCCGACGATGCCCAGGGGATAGAGCAGCACACTGAGGTGGTGTCTGGGCCACATAGGCGATCGGATCAATAGCACCGCCAGCACTGCCGCTAACCAAGCCCCCATCAGCAAGCCCGCCGGCCGCCGCCGCAGCACAGTCACCCAAAGGCCACAAAAGCCAAGTGCAGTGATGCCCCAATGCTCGCCCAGATAGGCGCCTATCTTGAGGGCATGCTCCCAGATCTTGAGCTGCATGCCAGCGCTCTCAAGCTGCGTGGCCATGAATTGGCGCCACATGTCGGTCGGATGCTGCACCACCAGCGCCAAGGCCAGGGGCAACCCAGCCGCCAGGCCCCAAAGCACGGCTGCGCTCAGGGCCTCTCGCCGGCTCGCTCGCTGTCGCCAGAACCAGACGAGACAGGGCACCGCCACCAGTATAGCGCTGGCTTTGACGTATAGCGCAAGCGCCATAACCAACCCTGAGATGATGAGGCCCCGCCTGCTATGCCGTGTATCGCAACTCACGAGGATGGCCAGCGAGACAACGGCCAGCGACGTCGCCGGCAGGTCAGGCGAGATGGCCGCACGAGACAGCCAGTAGTAGTTGGGCACCAGCGCCACCACCGGCGCCACGAACAACGCGGGTATCTCGCCACTCAGCCGCCGTGCCACGAGCGCAGCGCCACCCAAGCCCATGGCGGCAATGAGCGCCACAGCCGCGCGTGCAGACTCAATACGAGACCCCAGCAGGGCAAAGGCAAGCTGGACGATCTGCACCATGCCCGGAAACTGGTCTGTCCAGATGTCGCGATAGAGCGCAAACCCCTGCTGCAAAAGGCGGGCGCGCATTGCATAGAGTCCCTCGTCGGTCGTCCACTGAAAGCCTCCGAGGTGGGTCCACTGCCAACTGAGGAACAGTGCCAGTTCGGCTAGCAATGCCCCCCAGAAGAGCCAGTGTCGCCACCGCGGGGTGCTCATCCGGTCGCTGCCACGATGCGTACAGGGGTGTCGAGCAGCAAACGGTCATCCTGCTGTCGCTGCCCGTCGACGGCTAGAGGCACCCGTTGATTGTCATTCGCCGGCTCATACATGCCGATCTCAACACGATAGTCTCCAGGGGCGGCATCGGCATCGACCGGCACCGCATAGTGCTCTGCAACATAATCACCAGCACGCCACGTGCTTGTTGGCCTGCGACCTCCCATTGGCGGGCTGTCGAGTTGCCCCTTGACCAAGCCACTGGCGTCCAGCAGGTGCCGGAACACCGTATAGTCAGCGCCAACGTCCTCCAGAGCCTGCCAGTACAGGGTGATTGACGCCACCCCATCAGGGCTGGCCTGGTCATCGAGGTCATACCCCAGAAACACAATCTGATCGCCCAGAGTAGCCCGCTGGCTGAACTCGGGCTGAGGCTCGTGCAACAGTCGGCCCCTCACGGCGATCTCGGCCAGCTCGGCCTCAGAGTCGTTTGGCTCGCCTGAAGGGGAGGCAAGTCGTACCTGCAGCGTGGCCGAGCTCCAGGGCGCGTCGGCAGGCACGGTGAGGCCATACGTGGCCGCCAGCAATTCGCCACTACGCCAGGCTGACGTGGGATACGCCGTCGAGACATCGTCACGCTCCAGGGCGATGGCCTCCCCGTCGGCGCCTACGAGCGACAGCTCAACAGCATAGTCGGGCCGCGTCTCGCCCACAGCGCGCCAGTAGAGTACGACAGCAAGACGCTCATCGGGATAGATATCATCGACAACCTGGCCCCACCCAACCAGATCAAGCCCTTGTGCCAGACTGATCGTCTCGTCGTGCATCGGCCGAGTCTGTGCTTGGCCGAACCACGGCGACGGAAGCACCTCGATCTCGCCCAGATCAACCTCGAGGCCCAGCTCTTGGCCTGCTGCGTTACGAGCCACAGGGTGCTCATCTCCCAACCGATCACGCAGCCCGAGCAACATGCGATAGCGGCCAGGCATGATCTCAGGAGCGAGCTGAATAGCCGCATGGTGCTCGACGCGAGAGCCAGCCACCCACTCTACCGTGGGCCGCAGAGATTCGTCGAGCAACCAGGTGTCGCCCTGCCCCCAGCGTTGCCCAGCATCATCCAGAACATGCAGATAGAGCTGATAGTAGTGGTCTATCGGCTGCTCGACGCGCCATGTAAAGCTGATGCCCGCGCCGCTACCGAACCTGCCCTGCCCTGGGGCCAACGCGTAGCTCTCTAGAACCAGAGGGCCATAGTCGATGTCGACCTGCCGCGCAGGCGTGCGGTCAAGAAAGGAGACCTCATCATCCAGCTCGAACGCCGTGACCACCACGTCGAGCGGCTCCTCCCTCATAGAGACGGCGCCATGGGTGCGCAGCTGGTGCTCGACCCATCTGGCCAGCGGGCTTGGGTTTTTGTGCCAGTAATCCACGAACCAGACTCGATCGGCAACACCGCGGATTTGGTCTAGCTCCTCTAGCACCTCGTCCTGAGTGGCCAGCGGGTCGACCACATACACCGGCAGATCACCGGCATAGTCTTCGGAGAAGGTAGACGGCCGGCCAAGCAGGACGGCGTCTCGCTCAGGGTCAGCATTAGTAGCGATGATATCGATGGCCGTCTGCGTCGCCTGGTTCTCATAAACATAGACATAGTCGATGCCGTCGATGGCCACGACGTGGATGGGGTTGCCCCGATCATAGTACCGCCCCAGCATCTCTGGCTCCAGGCGGCGCTGGACCTCGTTGATGTAACTCACCACATACCGCACGGTGGCAGGGTCATAGCTAGACTCGTGCACAGCACTACCATCGTAAAAGGGAGCAAAGCCTGGCAGCGCCCGCGAACTGGCCGTACCAGAGCGCTCGTCCAGTTGCGAGTTGAGGTAGGCGGCCGCTTGCTCGAGGCCCTCGCCCCAGCCCACCAGCAAGACGTGCCTGGCCGCTCGAATGCCGCCCAGCAGCGGATTGTAGTAGGTCAGATAGTACGGCCGACGGGCTAACACGCCACTGCCTGTAAAGGCCAGACCAACGACCAGCACAGCCACCGTTAGCGGCATGGCCCACTGCCGTAACCTTCGCGGGAAGCGCGCACACAGCCAGCCAACAGCCCCCCACAAGCCAACGGCCGCCAGAATATGGACAAAGGGCAAGACCGGCAGCAGATAGCGATCGAACTTTTTCTGGCCCAGGGTCATAAAAACAGCATAGAACAGCACAAAAGCGCCGACTACCCAAAGGTCAGTTCGGCGCTCGTGCTTGCGCACCAGCCAGACCGACGCCAGCACCAAGCCGAGCATAGAGAGAGGTGTCAACCTAAACGCCAGCGCGACAGGGTAAAAGGCGACACCAGGATCAGGCCGCGGCGCCCCCCAGAAATAGTTCGAGTTGGCATGTGGGTGCCCAGCGTAAAAGAAGGCCGTGTCGAGCACGAGCTTGAGTGTCGCCCGCGGCTCTACCCACATGGCGGGCCAGGCAACAAAGGCGGCCAGAGTGAGTGCGCCAAGCCACAGCGCCATTCTTCCAGCAGCCACTTGAAAGCTCGAGCGCTTGGTCAACCACTCGCTCCCGATCACCAGACCCGCAAAGGCGATCATGAACATGGCCGGCGACTTGTTGATCACCGCGAGACCGCTGGCGGCGCCCGATAGCACCCACCAGACCCAGCGCGACGACCTGCGGGCCAGCATCAGGCAGAGCGTGCCCAGCAGCATCAGATGAGTGGTGACGGCATCGAGGTGCAGCAGGCGCGAATGCGCGGTGAGGAACGGGTCGAGCAGCAGCAGCACACCCGCGACAGCAGCGATCCTGAGGCCAAAGAGCCTAGCCAGTAACAAGACGCTCAGTCCAAGACAGATCGAGGTGAACAGCACCACGCCTCGGCGGGCTGCAAACAGAAGACGCCCCAACTCGCGCGGCCGCTCCGGCCCATGCTCCTCGATGATATCAGAGATGCTGGGATTACGACACACCTCGAGCCATGGCTCGTCGAGGCTTACGTCCATCAAGGGCGCGCCAAGCCACATGGTGATGACACCAGGGTGTCCAGTCTGTCGCGTCTGAGTCAGATCACCAGCACGCAGCCCCCGATAAAAGTTCACACTGCGGCATACCCATTTGGGCTCATCGGGCGTGATAAAGACGTCTAGCCTCGGCAACCTGATGGCGAGCGCCAGGGCGGTGAGCAACAGGGCCACGACAAGGCTATGCCATGTGAGAGGCCGATCTGTGAGTTTACTGGTCTGCTGCATCGTAGTGTTTACTGCCTCGACTGAACGTCGATGTTGCCCAATGACACGTGGTCGCCCAGCATCTGACCGTCAGGGCCCGTTACGGCGAGCCTCTCGCCAGTCTCAAGACGGTATAGGCCGACCACCAGCTCGTGCTGGCCGGTCGGCACATGATCACCGATCCAGACAGTATGTCGGTCAACGACCACCTCGCCTGGCTCCCAGCGGTCGGTCGGAGCGTTGCCGCAGCGCGGCTGCGTATCTTTTTGTGCCCAGGCCACACCAGGCTCCTCGACGTGCACAAAGACGGTGTACCCTTCGGGCACCTGGCCGAGCGCCTGCCAGTAGAGCGTCACCGTGAACGACTCATGGGCGCTCACCTGCCGGCGATCGATGGCATAGCCTGCCAGATCGATCTGCTCAGCAAACCTCGCTCCGATCTCTGCCTGCATCCCCTCTAAAGGGTACAAGCGGGGCTGCCCCGTATCGTACCAGGGGCTGCTCAGTTGACGATCCCAGGCCCTGCTGAGCGACTCGACATCGTACTCTGCATAGCCGATCGTGGCCGGCCGCAGCTCGTAGATCTCGAGCGTGGTACGGCCTCGTTGGTTGACGCGACCGATGAGGTCATAGGCCTCGGCGATGCGCGCCAGCGGCGCCTTGCGTTCGTCCTGCACGTTAGCGGCCATGATGTAGTAGCGGGGGTCGCTCCCGCAGGTTGGCTGTGCCCGTGTGTACCACCGGGTGATGTGCAGCTCTTCGTTGGTTTCATAGTCGCCAGATAGCACACCCTGCGCATAGAGCTGGCCTACGACCTTCCAACCAGCCCGATAGGGGAACCCAAAAAGACCTTGTTCGGGCAGATCGTCACCATAGGGCACCCAGAAAGCGTGCACGCGGTGCTCAGGATAGGTGCGCCGATACTCGGGCTGATGACTGATAAAGACGATCGCCAGATAGCCCGCTGCCATGAGCAGACAGGGCGCTGCAACCGTGGGCACCACCCAGCGCTGACGGCCCAGCGCCGCTTGCCAGGCTGCCAACTGCTCGGCCACCAACAGCACGGCACCGGGGAAGAGGATGTACACATGCGTACGCGGATCCCGAAAAGCAAACATAAAGACCACGAAGGGGATGCCCGCCCATAGCAGGACAGGTCGCGTGAGTGGCGACCGGGTTTTGCCCGGAATGGCCGCAACCACCAGCACCACAAACAGCACCCCTACCCATTCTTGGCCCTGATAGCGCCAGAGCTTGGGTGAGGCAACTGCCTGAACCATGAGCACAGCCAGAGCGACGGGCAACACCCACTTGAGCGGCGTGTTGCGGCCCGTACGAACCATCAACTGCCACAGCAGCACTGCCCCGAGCAACGCGAGATAGTAGACGGCATTGTAGACGGTGCCAATCTCTAGCAGGTGCCCCAAGTTGTTGTATGGCGGTGTATCGCCTAGCCGCCCGGCCAGGTACCCAGCAGTATTTGCAAAGGTATCACTGCTCACATAGGGGACATAAAAGGCCGCTAACAGCAACAGACCCAGCACCAACGGCCCGACCAGTCGCCGTACTGCTGCCCCTAGCCCATAGCCAGCGCCGACCAAGCCGCTGATGATCAGCCAGGCGGCAGGGATTGCAGCAAAAGCAGCATCGGTGTGCGCGAGCGTCCCCAGAGCCAGAAACAGCGCGCAGAGCCAGACATAGCGTCCAAGATGGGTCTGCCGATAGAGCAACGCCATCAGCAGCCCCAGAGTACTCAGAAAGAGCACCAGGCTCTGATACTGCACGATGCGGCCGAACGCCAGGAAGAACCCGTTCAACAGCGTCAGAATCGCCACCCACACGGCTGCCCGTAGCCCCATGGCTCGTCGACCAAGTTCATAGAGTGACAACACTGCCAGCACGTTGGCCAGAGCAAAGGGCAGCCGCACACCCCACTCATTGGTGGCCATGCCCTGCGAATAGGGCAAGAGCGTCAGTAGGATCTCAGCGGGGCCCTTGCGATGCAGGAACAGCACGTCATCGCGCCCTTGGATGGCGGCGGCAGCCTTGTGCAGTACGGCCACCTCATCTCCCTGGAACTCGCTGTAGCCGAGGTTGATCAACCGCGTAGCACAGGCGATGATGGCCACACCCAGCACCACCAGAGCGTCGCGACGCTCAAGTCGTTGCATACGCCCACGATAGGGCCACACAACATTGCCCGCCAGCAAAATGCCCACCACAGCTCCATAAGCGCCAATCGAAAGCTGTCGCGTGAGTTGGCCGGGGATACTGTGCAAGGCGAGGGTGACGATCAGGTCAAAGGCATAGCCAAGCCCAAATGCGATGAGGCCTGCCTCAACCGGGTGATGCCCCTCGTGCCTGCAGAACCACAGGCGGTACAGCAACCACCCGGGCAAAACCGGGCCAATGAGCAGCGATGCAGCCGCCCTAAGCGCTGGCCAGGGCGTCCACAAAAGCACCAATACGCCGATGGCAAAGGCGGCAGCAGTAGACAGCAGAACCCGCCAGGGCAAGTGGCGCGACGGAGAGCCACTCTGCACTGAACGTCTATCCGGCATCGGGCGTTCCACGGCTAAAGTCCACGACTTCTCGGACCCGGTAGGTCTTGAGGCCTTGCGTCTCATAGTAGGTGCGCATGACCATCTCTCCCAGTAGTCCAATAGAGATCAGCTGCAGCCCCATGACCATCAGCAGCACCGCTAGAACAAGTGCGGGGCGGTTACCCAATGACTGGCCCATAAAGAGCTTTTGCGCTGTGAGCCACAGGCCTAGCAACACGCCGGCCCCACCCAGCACCACGCCCCATTTGCCAAAGATGCGGATGGGCCTCGTCATATAGCCCTGCAAGTAACGAATGGTGATCAGGTCGAGCAGTACGCGAAAGGTGCGCCCAATGCCGTACTTGCTCTTGCCAAAGCGACGCGGGCGATGATTGACCGGCACTTCGGTCCAACGTGCCCCCAGCCAGGCAGCGATGTCAGGGATAAAGCGGTGCATTTCACCGTAGAGACGCATGTCTCGGACGATTTCGAGCCGATGGGCACGCAATGAGCAGCCACGGTCGTGTACATGCACACCCGTTGTCTGCGTGATCAGCCAGTTGGCAATCCGCGAGGGCAGCTTGCGGCTGACCAGCGCGTCTTTCCGATCGGTGCGCCAGCCAGAGACGACATCATAGCCCTCCGCCATCTTGTCCAAGAGCGCAGGGATGCTGGCAGGGTCGTTCTGCAGATCGGCATCGATGGTAATAACGATGTCCCCAGTGGCGTGGTCGAAACCGGCGCTAAAGCCTGCCGTCTGCCCATAGTTGCGTCGGAACCGAATGACCTTGATGCGATGATCGCGCCGCGCCAGCTCCTGCAGCAGCTCAAAAGAGTGATCACTGCTGCCATCATCCGCACAAAGCACCTCGTACTCGAGCCCCAACGGCTCTAGCACGTTTGTGAGCTGGTCGTAGAGATACTGGATGTTCTCTTCTTCGTTGTAGACCGGCACAACGATAGACAGGTCCATCAGACACCTCCCTGGCCTCTCTATGAGCGCCTCTGCTTCATCTCGCTGACCGCCCGCGCTGCATACAATAGCGCTCCGACCAGGCCCGTCAGCACATTGATCAGGTAGAACGCCAGCGACATGGCGATGGCCTTGGGCGCCGTGGTAAGCCCCGTGCCGGCAAAAGCCAGTACATATGCCCCTTCGCGTGTGCCCAGGGCGCCCACAGAGGGGATCATCATCGAGAGAGAGATGACGGGCATCAGCCCAACAAAATAGAGAAACGGGAGCCGCACCCCCAAGGCGAGGGCGATGAGATACACCATCGCGAAAAAGACGCCATAGAACGCAAACGAGTAGAGCAGCGACTGCCTCAGCGCGCCCTTTCCGCAGGCGTGCACCGTCTCATACAGGCCAGTCAGGGTGCGACCAACCTTGCCCGGCAGAATGCCGAGCAATCGGTCGACCAGCCGTCTCTGGTACAGCAGCCAGGTGCTCACAAGCCCTGTGACGCAGATCGCGAGCAGCACGATCCCCTCGAACCGCGGCAAGGCCGGCGCCACAAATGGCCAGGCCAAGAGCCCCATCGTGAACAGAGCCACCAGGCCCACCAAACGATCCACCAGCACGGTGCCCACCGATTCCGAAGTGCGGTGGCTGTAACGATTCAGCTCATACATCTTGACGGCATCGCCGCCAAAGCCTGACGGCAGGAATGTGTTAAAGAAGGTGCCCACATAATACAAGTACGCCAGACGCCCAACGGGCACCGGCACATCGACTGCCACGAGCAGGGCGCGCCAGCGGTAGGCACGAATGACCTGTGTCGTCTGAAAGAGCAGTGCAGCCGCCAACAACAGCCAACGGTTTGCCCCAGAGAGCGCTGCCAGAGCCTCCTGAGGGTCAACCAGCCGAGAGAGCAGCAAAAGCAGCCCGAGGCTGACCAGTAGCTTGATGATGTTGCCGAGCTGCCTTTTCACGCGCCTGTCCTAGTTAAACTGCGGCGCGGCGCATTATAGCATCCGGCCAGAACACGGTCAAAGCCCCTCCAGCGGACGGCCCCGCCTGCCCGTCCACTGTTGGCACGTGCAGTTGGTGTCGCGGCAGACGGCCGCTATACTTGGCCCCAGGATAGGAGGCGCCACCATGACCATGCCCGCCCATGAACTCGAGCAGCGTCTCGCCAAGGCCGATACGCTCTATGCCGATCTTGCTCTCGATCAGGCTGCTGTAGCCTTTCGTGACATCATTGCCGATATCCCCGGCTGCTATGCCGCCCATCTCGGCCTCGCGCGTACACTCACTCGTCAACGCGACCACGAGGGTGCCCGCCAGGCTGCCATGCAGTGCTTGGCGCTCGATCCAGACCGTGCCGAAGGCTACCTTGCCCTGGGCGTACTGCAGTTCTTGCTCGACGAAACGAGCGAGGCGCGCCAGTCGCTCGCTCGTGCGCTAGAGCTCGCTCCCAGCGACCCCGAAACACTGTTGACACTAGCCCAGGTTACGGCAGACGAGGGCGATCACGAGAGTGCCTTGACGCTTTTGGGCGAGGCCCGCGAGGCCATCGCCAATTCCTCTAACGAGAACGAGCGTGACGCTCTTTTGGCGCTGGCGTGGCATGCCCAGACGTACCTGCATCTCACGGCCAGCGATAACGCCTCGGCACGCGAGGCTGCCCAAGAGGTTATCGCACTAGGCGACGCCAACCGTTACGCGGCCTCACTGGCTTACTCGAATCTCGGCATTCTAGAGGCTCAGCAGAAGAATTATGAGCAGGCCATCGACTACCTCGAGCAAGCCTATGAGATGAATCCCCACTTTTATCGCGCGGCTAGTGCTCTTGGTCGGATTCTGGTGCTCCGTCGACAGCATGCTCGCGCTGCTGAGGTGATGGCCACCGTCACAGAGCACCCCTTCTCTGACGCGGCGATGGACCGCTATGTCTATGGCATGGCGCTGGCCAAGTCAGGCCAGCGCGACAAGGCTCGCGAGCAGTATCAGCTGGCCTTGAGTGCCGGGCTGAAAGGCATCTTCCGGGTGCAGGCGCTCTGGCAGACCGTTTGGCTCAGTCAATGGGGGCGCTATGCAGTCATCGGCGTGGCTCTGGCTGCGGTGCTGGCCTATGTGCTGCTTGTGCAACCCGATGGTAGCGCCATCTCGCTGCTGGTAGTGGCTGCAGTGATCCTGCTGATGCAGTTCGGGTTAGGCAAAGTACGTCGCTAGGGCAAGAACCCAGGCCTTTGCCTCTACGTCAGGCGTGTGTTACCATCCAACAGGTCGACGGTAGCCTCGATGTGGCTATCCCAAGCGGCCGCGATGTGATGCTGCACTTTGAGTAGGCGGCCATTTATGCCCGGCACCGTCAAGATCAATCTGCGCGACTTTTATCTGCGCCACGCCACCCAACCCAGCCTGGCCAGACGTGCGCTGGCTACCGGAGCGATGGCACTGTTCGTCGGTGCGCCCATCGGCATCCTGGTTGGGTTGCTCGGCCCTGTGCTGGGCGGCGGCGCAGTGGTGGCCCTCGGCGTGGCGTACGTATTGCTGCGCAGCCCCCTTGCAGCTCTCCTGGCAGTTCTGGCAGTGGTGTTCTTGCTGCCCTTTGCCGCCCTGCCCATTGATATCGGTTTTGCGCCAACCTTCCTCGACCTGACGCTCGGCGGCGCGTTTGTTGTGTGGCTCAGCCGCGTGGCGCTTCATAAAGACCGCGAGTTGATTGCGGAACTACCCATTGGCGGCATGTTCGCCTTTGCGACGCTGGCAATCTTTTCGTTCATCATCGGTCTCAGCCACGGCCCGCTGACTTCGACAGTGCTGCGCCGCTTTGCCGAGATCCAGTTAGCCATCTTTTCATTTGTGCTCGTGCTCAACGTCGTTCGTACTCGCGATCAATTGCTCATCGCCGCTCACGGCGTGGTCGCAGGAGGCGCCGCAGCGGGGGGCATCGGCGTATTGCTCTATGTGTTGCCTCGCCCCATGGCCTTGCGCGCACTGAATGCCCTCACGGCGCTTCGCTATCCCGGAGGCGATGTGCTGCGCTTTATCGAGGACGATCCCAGCCAGCCACTGCGGGCCATCGGCACATCGATCGACCCGAACGTCTTGGGCGGTGTGCTGATCTTTACCACGGTGCTGGGGGTAGCGCTGCTCCTCAACTCTGAGGCCATGCTACCTCGCTGGTTGCTGGGTGCCATGGTGGGCCTGTCTGCGCTCTGCCTGATGCTTACCTTCTCGCGAAGTGCCTTTGTGGGCCTGGCCGTCGGAGTAGGCCTCTTGGGGCTGCTGCGCTACCGCAAACTCATCTGGTTCGGCGCTGCTGTCATGGTCTTGATCATACTCCTGCCTCAGACACAGGCCTACACCCAGCGCCTCATCGAGGGCTTTCAGGGCCAGGATCTCGCCATGAAGATGCGCTTTGGAGAGTACAAGGACGCGCTGACCTTGATTCGGCGCCACCCATGGATCGGGGTGGGCTTCAGCGGCACCCCTGAGATTGACACTTATCTCGGGGTCTCGAGCGTGTACTTGCTCATCGCCGAGGAGATGGGCGTCATCGGCCTAGCGGCGTTTCTTGCCACAATGGCTACCTTTATGGTAAGGTTCCTGACACGATGCCATACACTCAAGACCGACCCGCTGCTGGCAGGCATCGGGTATGGCACAGCGACGGCGATTGCGGGCGCGCTGGTGGCGGGCATCGCTGATCACTATCTGTTCAACCTAGTATTTCCGCATGCAGCGCTGCTGTTGTGGACAATGCTCGGTCTGAGCGCGGCAACCCTGAGGATTGTGCAGATGCCGCCCACGCAGGCAAACGATCGCAGGCACTGGGTGGTGCGGGCTTTTCTTCCAGACCGCCCTCCACGGGCGGGGCGCCAGTAGACGAGTTGTGAGGAGCCAGTGAATTGAGAGAGGGCCAGATTGCCCGTGTGATGGGCGTGGTGGTCGATGCGCGGTTTCGCGTGGGCGACCTTCCTAGCATTGCGAGCGCACTGCTGGTGAAGAAGGATGACGGCAGCGACCTCGTGATCGAGGTGCAAGAGCATGTTGACCCCGCAACGGTGCGCTGCATCGCCATGGCATCGACCTCTGGCCTCGGGCGCGGCATGCGTGTCGTCGATACGGGTCAGCCCATCCACGTACCGGTGGGCGACAGCACCCTCGGCCGCATGTTCAACGTGCTGGGCCAACCCATCGATGCTGGCCCCGCGTTGCCTACTGACGCACCCACCAGCCCGATTCATCTGGACGCCCCCGACCTGCCGCAACAGAGGCTCTCCACGGAGATTCTCGAGACGGGCCTCAAGGTCGTCGATTTGCTCACCCCATATGGACAGGGCGCTAAAATCGGCCTATTCGGCGGCGCAGGCGTGGGCAAGACGATGCTGGTCATCGAGCTGATCCGGCACAGCATCAACACGCAAGACGCGGTGGCGGTGTTTGCCGGCGTGGGCGAGCGCACCCGTGAAGGCAACGACCTCTGGGAGAGCATGAAGGACAGTGGCGTCATCGAGTCGAGCGTGCTCGTCTTTGGACAGATGAATGAGCCGCCCGGCGCGAGACTGCGCACACCGCTCACGGCACTCACTATGGCCCAGCATTTCCGTGACCACGGTGGGCGAGACGTGCTGCTGTTCATCGACAACATCTATCGCTACGTGCAGGCCGGCGCCGAGATCTCGGCACTGCTGGGGCGCGTGCCCAGCGCTGTCGGCTACCAGCCTACCCTGGCCACCGAGATGGGCGAGCTGCAAGAGCGCATTACCACAACTACCCAGGGCGCGATCACGTCGGTACAGGCTATCTATATCCCCGCAGACGATATCACCGACCCAGGCGTGGTAGCGGCTTTTAGCCATCTCGATGCCATTACGGTGTTGACGCGTCGCCTTTCGAGCCAGGGATTCTACCCTGCCGTCGACCCCCTGGCATCATCATCCAAGATGCTCGAGCCGCGCTTCGTCGGTATTGAGCACGTACGCATCGCCAACGAGGTCAAGTCAGTGTTGGCCAAGTATGAGGCCCTGCAGGACATTATCTCGATCCTTGGCACCGATGAACTGTCGGAAGAGGACCGGATGGTGGTGCACCGGGCCAGGCGGTTGCAGCGGTTCTTGACGCAGCCGTTCTTTTCGAGTGAGCAATTCACGGGGCAGCCAGGGCGTTACGTCCCCGTGGGGGAGACATTGCGCGGCTTTGATGAGATCCTGCAGGGCAAGCACGACGAGTTGCCCGAGCAGGCTTTTTACATGGTCGGATCCATCGACGACGCCATCGAGAAGGCCGCTGGATTGTGAGAGAGACGGTGCAGCTCGTCGTGGTCTCACCTGAAGCCGTTATTTATGCGGGCGAGGCATGGTGGGTTCAGATCCCCCTCGCCGACGGCATGCTGGGCGTGTGGCCTGGCCATGCCCCGCTGGTGGCATCGCTCGGGCCAGGAGAGATCGCTTACGAGAACGAGGACGGCGCCACAGCGATCCCGATCGATGGCGGCACGCTGCGGATCGACGCTGAGCGCTGCGTGCTGCTGGTGGGCGGCAACGATGCCGATGTGCTCGCGGACCATGATGGCTTATTTGAGCATGCTCTAGAGGGGCTGGGAGAAGCGTTCTCGGATGAGGAGATCGAGGAGTTTGGCCTGTGAGCGCTGTTGGACAGCTGCTGACAGGGCTGGGGCTCGGCCTACTCTGTACGGCTGTTCATCTCGTCGTCTTGCGTCGAGAGCTGTGGGTTGCCGAAGCACTGCCGGCATCGCGCGCCAGAGGACGGCTCTTGCGAGGCTTGCCTCTGCGCCTGCTGCTATGGACGCCAGCCATAGCGCTTGTGGCGCATGTGGGTGCGGTGGCCTGTGCCGGGCTGGCATTGGCCTTGTGGCTCGGCCGCTGGTGGCTGGTAAGGAGAGCGGAACGAAGGCTGGCGGGTTTGGCGAGGTAGCACGTGGGTATCCAGAGTGTCTTTCCGAAAACGCTAAACATCGGCCCCTGGTCGGTGAGCGATACGGTGGTGTACACCTGGATCGTAATCGCCGTATTGGCGCTATTGGCGCTGGTCGGGTTTCGGCGCTTTCGGTCGTGGCAGCCCAAACGGTGGCAGCTGCTCATCGAGGTGTTGTGGGAGTATGTCGAGGAATTGGTCATCAATTCGGGTGGACAACCACAGAATGGCATGGTGTCCTACCTCGTAACGATGATCTTTTTCGTCGGTCTGGCCAACCTGTTGGGCCTCGTGCCGGCCTTCAAGTCTCCCACGCGTGATCTGAATACAACGCTGGCGCTCTCGCTGGTATCGCTGGCCTCATGCCACTACTTTGCCATTCGGAAGAACGGGTTAGTGGCCGATCTCAAACGGTTTGTCGAGCCCGTATTTGTGATTCTGCCGCTCACGGTTCTGGGTGAACTCAGCCGAGTGTTATCCATGGCGCTGCGTCTGTTCGGTAATGTGCTGGCCGGTGAGATTGTCAGCGCCGTGATGTATATGCTGGTGCCTTTGCTCGTCCCTTTGCCCCTGAATGCGCTGGGGGCCATCACCGGTGTGCTGCAGGCGCTGGTGTTCACCACACTGACCGTGGTCTTTATGCTCGATGCCATGGGCTCGGATGAGCCCGCTACTTGAAAGGAGCCGTAATGTCACCCGATCAGACCCTCAAGTTCGCCGTCGTCACCACCATTGTCGTTGGGGCATCTATCGTGCTGGGCACGATCACCGCAGCCATCATGGAGGGCAAGGCGGTGATGAAGGCGTTTGATAATATGGCACGCCAGCCCAGCGTGGCCGACCGCATCCGCGGCCTGCTGTTTGTGACGTTGGCCCTACTCGAGTCGACCGCCATCTATGTGCTGCTCATCTGCCTGATCTTGCTGTTCGCCAACCCATTCAGCAGCCTCTTTGGGTTCTAGGAGACACTCTATGCTCGACCTCGATTGGCGCACGGTTGTGAGCCAGATCATCAACTTTGTGGTGTTGTTGGTGATCCTGTACTATTTGATATTCCGGCCATTGCGCCGCAAGCTGGACGAGCGAAGCGAGGACCTGGCCCAGGCGCTCCAAAACGCGCGAGACCAAGAAGCCCAGGCCGCGGAGCTGCGGCGCGACTGGGAACAGCGCATGGCGGTGATCGACCGCACACGCGAAGAGATCCTGGCCACCGCAGCCGGCGAAGCAGAAGCTCGCACTGCTGAGACAATGCGCGAAGCCCGTCTACGCCTCGATGCTGCCACTGAGCAGATGCGGCGTGACATCCAAAGACAACGCGACGAGGTGGTCAGCGAGAGTTTTGGCGATATCCTTGATACCATCATGGGGCTATCTGCCAATGTGCTACAGTCGGTGACCACACGCCGCGCCCACGACGACTTGATCTCTAACCTGCTGGCGCAGATCTACCAGATGCCGCAGGATCAAGTAGAGGTTTATCGTCGCGTCATGGCAGGGCGTATGCCTACGGCCTTTGTCACCACGCCCGTGCCACTATCTGCCGAACAGACCCGCAACCTCACCGATGCGTTGTCATCGCTGATTGACCGCAGAATCGAGCTGCAAACTAGCGTTGACACTGGCCTGATCGCGGGCATCCAGATCCGCGTGGGCGATCGCCTGTTGGACAACACCGTCGTCAACGAGCTAAGCCGTGTGCGAGAGAGCGTCTCGCGGGGCATGGTCGAGCGGTTGGGCGTAGGAGAGCGAGATGCCTGACAGCCTCTTCTCTCAGAGCCGCGCCGACGTCGAGATCAATCCCGAGCTACCGCTCCTAGACGAGACCCCCTTCGCGGCCACCACCCGCGGAGGCGAGGCCACAGAATTGCCAGAACCGTTCATCGACCATCTGCTACACCAGCCTAGACGCTCGTTGGCCACCTTGCTCGAGACTATTCGAGTCAAGGGACGTGAGACTCGCGCAGGCGTATCGGTTTTCGACGTTGGCACTGTGCGCCAGGTGGGCGATGGCGTCGCGTCGATCTGGGGGTTGCCACAGGCGCGGACAGACGAGTTGGTGCGCTTTGCCAACGGTGTGTTGGGCCTGGTGATGAACGTCGACACTCACTGGACCGACTGCATTCTGCTGGGCTCTGACGAGGGCATACAGGGCGGCGACGTGGTATGGTCAACCGGACGACGCATCATGCTGCCCATCGGCGACCAGCTCTTGGGGCGCGTGGTTTCGCCCGTAGGGGTTCCTGTCGATGGCAAAGGGCCGATCTATGTCGACGAGCGCCGCTTCATCGAGCGCGAGGCGCCTAGCGTCGTCGAACGACAGGCGGTCGACACCAGCCTGCATACCGGCATCAAGGCCATCGATGCGATCATCCCCATCGGCCGCGGTCAGCGTGAGTTGATCATCGGCGACCGACAGACGGGCAAGACCACCATCGCGCTCGACACCATCATCAACCAGCGGGGCACCGGCGTGGTGTGTGTCTATGTGGCCATCGGTCAGCGCAAGAGCTCGACCCTGCAGGCCATCCGCACCCTCGAGCAGCATGGCGCCATCGAGCACACCGTGGTGGTCATGGCATCGCCTGACGACCCGCCGGCCCTGGTCTATCTGGCTCCCTATGCGGGCTGCACCATTGCCGAGGGCTTTCTCGACGAGGGGCGCGACGTCCTCGTGATCTACGATGACCTCAGCAAACACTCTGACGCCTATCGAGAGCTGTCACTGTTGCTCCGTCGGCCGCCTGGCCGCGAGGCCTACCCCGGCGACGTATTCTACCTGCACTCGCGGCTGCTCGAGCGCGCCTGCCGCCTGAGTGATGGACGTGGTGGCGGTAGCATTACGGCGCTGCCTATTGTAGAGACGCGACGTGGCAACATCTCGGCATATATCCCCACCAACCTGATCTCGATCACCGACGGACAGATCTACCTCGATCCCGAGTTGTTCAACCAGGACGTCAAGCCGGCGATCAACATCGGCCTCTCGGTGTCGCGCGTGGGCTCAGCGGCGCAAGAGCCGATCATGAGGCGGGTGAGCGGCCGGCTCAAACTGGCCCTCGCCCAGTTCGAAGAGGTCGAGCATTTCTCGCGCTTTGGCGCCGAGATCGATCGCGCTACGCGAGACCAGATCACCCGTGGGCAACGACTTCGCGAGGTGCTCAAACAGGATGCCGCAGCGCCGCTGTCGTTGGCGCAAGAGATTCTGATACTGGTGGCAGCCGACCGAGGCTATCTCGACGAGCTACCACTTGCAGAGGTGGGTCGCTATGAGGCCGACCTGTGGGCTTTTGCACAGGCAGAGCATCGTGGCGTTATCCGTCACATCGAAGGGGACCGCGAGCTTACACCAGAGATCGAACGCGCCATCACCGCCATGCTAGACGCCTTCCAAGAGACGCGGAGCTAGCCATGGAAGACATCGAGCGCATCAAAGAGCGGCTCGACAACATTCACAGCATCCAGCCCATCATTACGTCGCTTCGCACTATTGCAGCAGGCTCGTGGAGCAGCGGCCTGCGCCGGCTACAGGGCTGTCGCGAGTTCTCAGCGAATTTGCTTGATGTCATCGCTGATGTTTGGCCGCTTGTCGATACCGAGTGGGCCATGGCGCAGGGGTTCGTTCGAGAGACGCTCCCGCTGCGTAATGTGCTCGTTCTGGTGGTCGCCTCGGAGCAGGGACTCTGCGGAGCCTACAACGACACCGTGCTCACGGGCGCTGATGAGCTGCTTGGCCAGCTCAGGATCAAGGCTAACCAGGTGCAGGTTGCCACGCTGGGTGCGAGGGCGCTCGACCACTTTCGTCGCAGCAATATCGAGCCGGTGCGGGCCTACACAGCCCCAATCACTCGGCTGCCTTCGCTGGACCTGGTGGGTGAAATCAGCGACGATCTGCAGGGGATGTTGGCATCTGGGCAGTTCGATGCCATTGAGGTGGTCTACGCCCCCTACGTGCCAGGCCAGCTGGCCCCGCCAACGATGACGCGCTGGTTGCCAGTGAGCGCTGCCCTGCTCCCCTCGCGACAGGAGCAGTGGCCCCCGCCTATCATCGAAACGAACCCGAGCGTGCTATTCCAGCGCTCGGCCCGACAATACCGCGACGTGCGCCTGTTCGAACTCATCACTGAATCGGCTTGTAGCGAGCACGCCGCCCGATATCGATCGATGGACGCCGCCAGCACCAACCTCTCGAATCTGGTCGAAGAACTCACACAGAGCTATCATTCCGCGCGTCAACACGCCATCACCATGGAGATGCTCGATCTTGTGGCTGGTTCGGGCATGCTGCGCAAGCCCAGCGGACAGCGCGAATCTGACTAGAGCGCAAATCTCAGGTTGCGGCGCTTTGATCATGTGCTATAATGTTGGTGCAGTAACAGTGTTGCTCAGGAGATTGTCGCGTCGTGACCGAACCTTCAGAACCCTCAAGTACTGACCCGGACCAACCTGGTCAGTCCCCGAGTCCCAATCGAGCGGGCTCCGTCTGCCGAACTCGGCCTCTTCCGATCGTTTTCGCAAAACTGCACTTTCCATTGCTTCACCTCGAAACGAGGTGAGCTTTGCCGTGCCCCGCAGCGGTGCGGGCCTAGCGTCTGCAGAGGATCGCAGCAGTCTTGCGTTAATGTGAGGAGAAGATGGAATCGAGCAGGTTGGAGCAGTTCAAAGAGTACCGGCGCATCGCCGGTATCGATGAGATCGGGCGTCGCTACTTTGCGATGAACGCCTTTGACGGCATCTTGACGATGATCGGCGTCCTGATGGGGTCGCTGATCGGCCGTATCGCCGATCCGTTTATCGTCATCTACACAGGCCTCACCACGTCTGTGGCCATGGGCATCTCGGGCTTCTGGGGCGCCTACATGACAGAGGCCGCCGAACGCAAACACGAGCTGGCAGAGCTCGAACAAGCGATGCTGCGCGATCTGAGCGACTCGAAGCAGGCGCGCGCCGGCAAGTTCGCCGTTGTGGTGGTGTCGATCATCGATGGGCTCTCTCCTTTGCTGGCTGGCTTCGTGGTGATCCTTCCTTTCTTTCTGGCCGTTGCGCGGGTCGATATCCAGGTGTGCTACTATGCCTCGCTCGGGATTGCCATGCTCATGCTCTTTGCCCTGGGCATGTTCCTGGCCAACATCGCGCGAGATAACCTGATACGTTCGGGCATTCGCATGCTCTTCGCTGGCCTTGTGTGTGTTGGTCTTTCCTACGCCCTGGGCGTGGCTGGTGGGCACTAGCCAGTGATCTGGAGCCACGTCTGGAACCGCGTTGCGCTGCTGGCCGCGGGCATGCTGCTGGGCTGGAACCTGCCCCATTACTGGGCGGCACCACGGGACCGACGACGTGACTATGCTCTGCGTCTGGCCATCGGGGCCTTGCTGGGCATCGCGCTGATTGTGCCACTGGCGCTGGCCAACCCGGCAAGCGCGCTGGTTGGCCTGTTAGTGATCGCCTTCTGTGCCCTGGTGGCCTATGCAGGCAACGCGCGGCAACTGCTGAAAGCGCCGCTAGAGCCCCCCTACCTCGCGCCCGAGAATCGCTCATCTTGGACTGCGCTCACCACGATCTTCCTGGTGAGCGCAGGTGAACCGCTTACTTACGACGGCCCAGCGCCATGGGCAGCCTACATGCGCTACCGCGCCTCTCGAGCGCAAGCCACGCCGCACTGGCTAGTCTTCGCACGGACCTGCGGCCGTGTGCGGCAGGCATACGCGCAGATGGGTGGTTCTAGCCCAGCGGCAGCAGCTCTGCAGACGCTGGCAGATGATCTGCATGCTCGGCTCGGCGAGCACGCAGCCATACACGTTCACACCATCTGGTCTGCCAACTCCCTGGCCGGTCACCTCCGACGGGCGCTGGCGGATGGGTGCCGCGAGATCGTGCTCGTCCCTTTGGGCCTCGAAGAAGCCGCGCAGGAGCAGCTTCGCGAAGCCGCCACTGCCTCGCGGGTGCGAGAGGCGGGCGTTGCAGTGCGATTTACACCTAACTTTGACCTCTCGCCATGGCTAGGCGCTGACGACGAGCGACTCGACCAGTTGTGGCAAGGGCACACCGTCGCGGTCCCTGAAGGGCCAGGGCAGGCTCTTGTCGCCAATCTGGCGGCCGTGCTCGATGCTCACCACCTGGAGACACGCTGACACCTTGGCGCCGCGGGCATTCGCCGCTATCATGGCATCATCCTCAATAAGGTTGGATGGCCATGCTGCAACGATCTGAGCCTACCTATATCGTCATCGTGGGCGCATCGGGCGATCTGACGCAGCGCAAACTCGTGCCTGCGCTACATAGCCTGGCCTGCGAAGGACTGCTCGATCAAGGTACGCGCATTGTCGGCCTCGCCCGTAGCCGCCTCGATCTTGACGCCTTTCGAGACCAGCTCTACCAGGGCGTGCAGTCCTATGCGCGCCTCAAGCCCACCATGTGCGAACGCTGGCCGCAGTTTGCCAATCGCATCTCGTATCTTGCGGGCGACTATGAC
>JAAYDS010000355.1 GCA_012729155.1 Chloroflexota bacterium
AACGGCTCCCGCGTCAGCGGTATCGGGCAGCAAGGTGGTGGCCCCCATGCCTGGCAAGATTCTGTCGGTCACCGTGAAGGTGGGACAGAACGTCAAGGAGGGTGACACGGTCTGCACCCTCGAAGCCATGAAGATGGAGATGCCCATCGCCTCAACCGCCAGCGGGCAAGTGGTGGGCATTCATGTGGCTGTGGGCCAGACAGTGGCCTATGATGACGCCCTGGTCACACTCGGCTAGGCAGGGAGGTACATATGGAGGCCCTGTCGTTCGCAAACCTGTTGCCTAACCTGACGCAGGGTATCACCGCCCTGACCTGGAAGGCCCTGGTCATGATGGCCGTGGGTGGTGTGCTGATCTGGCTGGCGATCAAGTACGAATACGAACCGCTGCTGCTCCTGCCTATCGGCCTGGGCTGCATTCTGGCCAACATTCCCGGCACGGGCATGCTGGATGAGGGCGGGCTGCTCAAGGTGCTCTACGACGCAGGCATCGAGAACGAGCTGTTCCCCAGTCTCGTGTTCATCGGCATTGGCGCCATGACTGACTTTGGCCCGCTACTCGAGAACCCCAAGTACGTGCTCTTTGGTGCGGCGGCGCAGTTTGGCATCTTTGGCACGTTGTTGATCGCCACGCTGCTGGGGTTCAACATCAACCAGGCTGCATCGATCGGCATCATCGGCGCCGCTGACGGCCCAACTTCGATCTTTGTGGCCTCGAACCTGGCGCCCGACCTTGTTGGCCCCATCACTGTGGCGGCCTATAGCTATATGTCGCTCGTCCCCGTGATCCAGCCGCCGGTGATGAAGGCGCTGACCACTCCGGCAGAGCGCCGCATCAAGATGCCCTACACCTCACGGCCGGTGTCCAAGATCACGCGCATCCTGTTTCCTATCGTGGTTACGCTGGCCTGTGGCGTCATCGCACCCGCGGCTACGCCGCTGATCGGCATGTTGATGTTCGGCAACCTGGTGCGTGAGGCCGGTGTCGTCGAGCGCATCAATCAGGCTGCACAGAACGAGATCGCCAACATCGTCACGACTTTTCTGGGCATCACCATCGGCTCGACCATGGTGGCTGACAAGTTCCTGCAGTGGGACACCATCAAGATCATCATCCTTGGCCTGGTGGCCTTTATCCTCGACACGGCGGCTGGCGTGCTGTTCGGCAAGCTCATGAACCTGTTGTCGGGCGGCAAGCTCAACCCGCTGCTGGGCGGTTGTGGCATCTCAGCGTTTCCCATGTCGGCACGTGTGGTGCAAAAGATCGGTCACGACGAAGACTATACGAACTTTTTGCTGATGCACGCCATGGCCTCGAATACCTCTGGGCAGGTGGCATCGGTGATGGCAGGTGGCGTTGTGCTGGCCATTTTGGGCAGCTAGAACGCAACTTGCGCTGGGACTATCGAGGCCGGGCACCACGCCCGGCCTCTTGCTGTGGTTGACGCAGCGGCGTTCGGCTACGATAATGAGGTTGAGCGGCCTGGGGGCCGCGACCGGCACCGTCCTCATGTGGCCACTGGGAGGTAAAGCGCCATGCTCGATGGTATCCGCATCTATGGTGACCTGGCCCTGGTGACTGGCAGCGGCAACCCCGAACTGGCCACAGAGATCGGAGAGGCGCTGGGACAGCCCCTGCTCAAGCGTTCGATCACCGTCTTTCCCAACGACAACATCTTTGTGCAGTTTGAAGAGACGGTGCGCTCGCGTGATGTTTTTGTCATTCAGCCAACGTGCCGTCCCGTCAACTACAACTTGATGGAACTGCTCATCCTCATCCACACGGCAAGGCGCGCCTCTGCAGGGCGCATCACCGCGGTGATGCCCTTTTACGCCTATGCTCGCAGCGACAAGAAAGACATGCCCCGTGTACCCATCACCGCCAAGCTGGTGGCTGACCTGATCCAGACAGCGGGGGCTGACCGCTTCATGTGCGTCGACCTGCACGCCGGGCAGATTCAGGGCTTTTTCGATATGCCTGGCGACGAACTCACTGCATTTCCCTTCTTGGCGCGGCACATCGAGCACTTGAGCATCCCCAATCTGACGGTGCTGTCAGCCGACCTGGGGTTCGCCAAGAAGGCGCGCAATATCGCCGAGATGCTGCATGTGCCCGTGGCGTTCATCGAAAAACGACGACAGGGCACGCAGACCGAAAGTTTGAATGTCATCGGTGAAGTGTGTGGGCGCAATGTGCTGATTGTAGATGACGAGGTGGATGGCGCCGGCACCATGGCTGGGGCAGCGGCTGAGCTCAGGAGAGAGGGCGCTCGTGACATCTATGCCTGCTTTGTACATCCCACCTTTTCAGCGGGCGCCGTCGAGCGTCTACAAAAGGCTGAGCTGACGCGCATCGTTACCACCAACACTGAACCTATCCCGCGAGAAGCGCGACTGGCGCTGCCCAATCTCGAGGTAATCCATCTGGGGCCATGGCTTGCCTGTGTGATCGACGCAGTGCACCGCGGGCTTTCGGTGGGTGAAACGCTGACTGACTACTATGCCCGTTGTGCAGATGTCTGATCATTACCGGTTTTCAGGTGCCTGATGTTCACGCGTGACCTTTCGTCGCTCGTGGTATAATACCGCTTCAACACCGCGTACTGTGGGGTAATGCGTCGTGCTCCAACTCCTCAAGAAACTATTCGGCGATCCTAGTGCTCGCGAGATCGCGAAACTACAGGGTCTAGTCGAGAGCATCAACGCGCTCGAGCCCGAGATGCAGGCCATGGCTGATGAAGACTTTCCGGCCATGACGGCACGCCTTCGCCAGCAGGTGCAAGAGGTTACGGCGGGCCTTACCGAGCAGATCCGCGCGTTGCAGGCGCAACTCGACCGCGAAGCCGACGATGACGAACGGCGTCACTTGCGCCAGCAGATCGCTGATCTGCGCGATCAGCAGGACGAATCTGAGCGTGGGGTCCTAGACGAGATCCTGCCGCAAGCCTTTGCTGCGGTGCGCGAGTGCAGTCTGCGCAGGCTCGGCCTGCGACCCTTTGACGAACAGCTTATCGGTGGCATGGTGCTCCACCGCAATGCCATCGCAGAAATGAAGACCGGTGAAGGCAAGACGTTGGTGGCTACTCTGCCACTCTATCTCGCCGCCCTGACGGGTCGTGGTGCGCACCTCGTTACGCCGAACGACTACCTCAGCAAGTACGGCGTGCAGTGGATGGGACCACTCTATGATCTGTTGGGCCTGCAGGTGGCCGTTATCCAGTCACAGGGGCAGGATCCTTCGCTCTCCTCGTTCGTCTACGACCCTGCGTATGCCGCCGCTGACGATCGCTATCACCATTTGCGGCCATGTGCGCGCGCCGAGGCGTATCTGGCCGATATCACCTATGGCACTAACCACGAGTTCGGCTTTGACTACTTGCGCGACAACATGGTCCAGGATATCGGCCAGTGCGTGCAGCGTGAACTGTACTATGCTATCGTGGATGAGGTGGATAACATCCTCATCGATGAGGCGCGTACACCGCTGATCATCTCGGGTGAGGCGCAGGAATCGGCCGACTCGTACCGTGTATTTGCCGAGATTGTGGCGCGGTTGTCAGAGGGTGATGACTATACCGTCGACGAAAAGCGTACCACCGTGACCATTACCGACCAGGGCATTGGCAGGGTTGAGCGCGCCCTGGGCATCGATAATCTGTACGACGAAGCAAACTTTCATCTCACGCCATACCTCGAGAACGCCCTCAAAGCCCAGGCGCTGTTCGCTCGCGACCGAGATTATGTGGTGTCAGACTCGGGCGAAGTGATCATCGTCGACGGCTTTACCGGACGGCTGATGTATGGTCGGCGCTACTCGGAGGGCCTTCATCAGGCTATCGAGGCCAAGGAGGGCGTGCGCGTTCAGCGTGAGAGTCTCACTCTGGCGACGATCACCTTCCAGAACTATTTCCGCATGTACCGACGCCTCGCCGGCATGACGGGCACGGCCGAAACCGAGGCAGAGGAATTCCGCACCATCTACGATCTGGACGTGGTGGTGGTTCCCACGCACCGTCCGATCATCCGTGTCGATCGTCCCGATGTGGTCTACAAGTCTGCCGAGGCCAAATACCGAGCGGCACTGCAAGAGATTCAGGAACGACATAGCGCAGGCCAACCAGTGTTGGTGGGCACGCTGGCCATTGAGACCTCAGAGATGCTCTCGGCTCGCATGCGGCGCATGGGTATTCCTCACCAGGTGCTGAACGCCAAACAGCACGAGCGCGAGGCGCAGGTGATCGCTCAGGCGGGCCAACCTGGGGCAGTGACCATTGCCACCAACATGGCCGGCCGCGGTGTTGACATTCTGCTGGGCGGCAACCCTGAAGGCCTTGCCCGCGACAGGCTGCGGCGCCAGGGGATCGATCTGGAGAGCGTCGACCCAGACGTCTGGAAGACCACGCTGATCGAGGCTGAAGCGCAGTGCCGTGCCGATCGTGAGAAGGTCTTGCAGGCTGGTGGGCTGCATGTTCTGGGCACTGAGCGGTACGAGGCGCGGCGCATCGACAATCAGTTGCGCGGGCGTGCTGGGCGTCAGGGTGACCCTGGTTCGTCGCGTTTCTATGTCTCCTTGGAAGACGACCTTATGATGCGCTTTGGCGGGCCCGCGGTGGCGCGCCTGATGGACCGCCTGGGGGCGGATGAGGATATCCCCATCGAGCATGATATGGTCACCAAGGCGATCTCGAACGCCCAAGTGCGTGTCGAAGGGCACAACTTTGACATGCGCAAGCACCTGCTCGAGTACGATGATGTCGTTAACCAGCAGCGGCAGGTGATCTACGATCAACGGCGCCTCATCCTCACTGAGGTCAACCTGCGCTCGGTCGCATGGGATATCCTTACCGAGGCGCTCGAAGGCTGGACGGAGCAGTTCACTCAGGGATACGAAGAAGATTGGCAGCTTGAGGAGCTACATCAGCAGGTTGATCGCTTGGTGCACCTGCCTTCAGGCCATCATGCCCAAGACTGGGAGGGACGCTCGCGGGACCAGATCATCGCAGATATCTGCGCTCACGCTCAGGTCACCTATGATGCGCGTGAGAACGAGCTCGGGGCCGAGCTGATGCGACAGGTCGAGCGCATGATCATGCTGCGCGCCATCGATCGTCACTGGGTGACGCATCTGACCAACCTGGATGAGCTGCGTGAAGGGATCGGCCTGCGCGCCGTGGGTCAGCGGAACCCGTTGGTAGAGTACAAGCGCGAGGCCTTTGATGCCTTTGGCGACCTGCTTGACGCGATCAAGTCAGAGGTCGCCACGATGCTGCTCAACGTGCGTTTGGCCATGCCGCAGCCGCGCCCGGCGGTGCGAGCTCAGCCTGCGAGAGCTGGTGCCGACAGCGGCGAGACGATCCATCGCGCCAAGATCGGCCGCAATGCGCCGTGCCCCTGTGGCAGCGGCAAAAAGTACAAGCAGTGCTGTCTGCTCGAGAACCTGACTCCCGAAGAGGCACTGGCCAAGGGCATCAAAGAAGGGCGCGTGCAGCGGCAGGCGGCTCGCCGCTGACTGTCAGCCCAGGTCGACGGCCGTGGCGTCGCCATACAGCGAGTCCAGAATCAACAGCCGGCCACGTAAGAGCATCGACCGGTTTGACAGCAACTTGGCGCACTCCTGCAGCATCCAGGCAGCCACCAACATGGGCGTGGGGGTAGGCGTGCCGGTCTCGTTTTCGACGCCATGATCCTGTGGCGGCACGTCGCCATAGATCGCCTCTAGCCCGGGATCGTCCGGCAAGATCGTCATGACCTGGCCCGTCCATCCGGCAATGGCGCCGTGAATCAGCGGCAGGCTGCAATGTCGTGCGGCACGCTGGAGGACAATCCGCGCGTAGATACTATCGAGGGCGTCGAGTACCACACTCGCACCATCCAGCAGGTGACGGGCATTTG
>JAAYDS010000356.1 GCA_012729155.1 Chloroflexota bacterium
GGCGTAGCCGATGGCCTCAATGCCCAGGGCCATATTGCCCCTCGTGTGCAAAGGCCACGAGCGCGACCACCCGCAGGGCGGCCTCATCGAGCCGCGCCTGAGCCAGCTGCTCCCACGCGGCCAGCTCGGCCTCGAGAGCGGCACGGAGCGTGGCCGCCTCTTGCTGGGCCTGCTGCAACGTGGCGGCAGCCGAGCGCTCTGCCTCGCGCCGAGACGCATGCTCGGCCTGCTGAATGTGCTCCTGGGCCTGCTGGCGAGCGCGCTCGATCAGGCGCCCGGCCTCGGCATCGGCCTCGGCCAGGATGGCCTGCGCCTCGCGTTCGATGCCCAACACCTGGCGGAGCGCATCCTCTTCAGGCGAGGCGCCAGATGGGTTCGGTCTGATCGGTGTACTATCCATACTGGTTGCCGCTTCCATCCTGATCTTTGAAGCTGGATAACAAAAAGAACGCCCAGCAGTGCGATCGACACGGAACGTCTGTCGTCGTCACAGGCGCGGCGTTCTGGTTGCGACGCTTTCCGCTGCTGGCCCTTGGGCCCTGGCGCGAGCGAGAAAACGAAAGCAAGTATAGGCCCAGCTGGGCAGATGTCAAACCGGCGCGCTCGGGCCGAGCAGCTGTTGCCCCTGTGTAGCCAGCCTGAGCGCGGCATGGACAGGTTAACGAAGGAACGTCTGGTTGCCGCTTGGCAACCAGACGTGTGGTAACCAGGCGAGGTGCAGCGCTCAGTCGAGTGGCAGCGTAATGGCCCTACCCTGCTCGGCAGAGAGATAGCCGGCCTCGATGACGGCCTGTACGTGGCAGGCGCCCTCGGGGCTGATGACGCCCTCGAAATCGCCGCCAGCCAGCACCGTGTCGACAAAGTGCGCAGCCTCGCCAGAGCCGCGCGGATCGCGCATGATGGGCACCTCGAGCCAGCCCTGCATATCGGCAGGCAGGCTGCGCCGTGAAAAGACGCGCACAGCATCCCACCCCTGCATGATGGTGCCATCGGTGCCGTGATACGATTGCTCAAAAGGCACGCGACCGATCTGGCCCCAACGGCTGTCGATGACACCGAGGGCGCCACTCTCAAACTTGAGAATCGCCGCCGAGTTGTCCTCGATATCGGGCGCCAGATAGTCGCGCCAGCCCTGCTGATTCATAAAGGCGCTGACATCGGTGACAGGGCCGAGGTTGTCGACCATGGCGCTGATCATATAGCCGGCCTCATCGACCCAGGCGCCGCCACCAGCGCGCTCTTTGTCTTCGAGCCACTCGCAAAAGTACTTGCTCAGGTTGATCTCGCGCGGGCCGGCATGGCCGATAGACGCCCTGGCCAGATAGACCTGCCCGATGCGGCCCTCGGCGATCCACCCCTTGACCTTGTTGTAGGTAGAGTTGAAGAAAAAGTGGTAGGCCACCATCATCTTGATGCCGGCCTTCCGCGCCACGGCCACCATCTCGCTGGCCTGCGCATAGCGGGCGCTCATGGGCTTGTCGACGTAGCAGTGGATGCCACGGCGCGCTGCGGCGGTAACGATCTTGACTTTGTCGGCATTATCGCTGCAGATCATGACGGCATCGAGCTGTTCGTTGTCGAGCATCTCCTCATAGCTCGTATATGACGAGGCAAGGCCATAGCGCTCGACCGCTTGCTGCCCCAGCTCTGGGTGCGGCTCGGCCACGCTCACCAGTTCGGCATTGGGCAAAGCATGGGTGGCATCGGCCATAAACCAGACGTGGTCATTGACCATGCCGGCGATGCCCATGCGGAGCCGTTTCTCAGCCATTGTGGATACCCCCTTGACGGTGTGGTTTCGACGTGCCCCTATCATCGGCCGTGGCGGGCAGTTGTCAACAGGGGCAAGGGCGACGCGAGGCGCGCTCTGGCCAGCGCCGCTGGCCGCCCTGCAGACCTGCGTCGAGGGCCAGCGGGCAGCGCCTGCGCATTCAGTTGGCAGGCGCCGCTCGCTGACGGCCTGGCTCTACTTTTCGCCGAGCCCCAGCGTCTCGCGGCAGTAGCAGATGCTGCGCTCGAGATCAAAGCGCTGCTGCGCCACCATTGCGGGGCGGTATTCGGGGGGCAGCTCGACGCCCTGCGGGGGCAAGAGCATGGCGCCCATAGAGGGCTGCCCCTGGCGAACCAGCGCCAGAAAGCGGGCGAAATCGACTGCGGGGCGCTCGGGATAGTCGCGCCAAAAGTCGGGCTCGAGATAGTTGACGACGCGCGGCGGAGAGCCCGTCAGGTTCTCGATGTTGACTGTGACGCTGGGGCAGAGGGTCTGCAACCGCTCGAGCCAGCGCTCGATGCCTACGCTGCCCTCACCCAGCGCCACCCACTGGGCCACGGCGCCACGCGGGTGCGCCCACAGGGCGGTGTCTCTGACGTGCGTGGTGATGACATAGGGCGCGAGCATCTCCAGGGTCAGAAAGGGGCATTCGCCCATAAAGGGCGGGTTGCCCGTGTCTAGGCAAACCCCGGCGATATCTGGGCCAGCCTGCTCGATGACCGCCTTGAGCTCACGCGCCTCCAGGTCGCCATGATTCTCAATGGCAAGCTTGACGCCGAGCTCGAGGGCCAGAGGGCGCACCTGCTCGAGGACGGCCAGCATCGACTCGATGTGTGCCGCGAGGGGCAAAGCCGAGTGACGGTCGCCGCCATGGCCCAGATAGCAGCGCACCAGCGGCGAGCCAACGGCATGAGCAATGCGCAGCAGCTGGCTCACATCGGCGATGGCGATGGCCATGCTGGCCTCGGCGCACTCGGCTGGCGGCGTGATGCAGGTGCCCTGCTGGGCAAAGGCTGTTGAAGTCGGCGAGATCGCACAACCGCCCGTCTCGAGCGCCACCCCCAGCTCATCGGCGCGGGCGCGCACGCGCTGGAGATAGGCCGGCTCCAGGCTCTCAAAGATGTGCCAGTCGGTGGTTTGCACGCCCACATGCATCACATCGACCTGCAGGCGGTGCGCATAGTCCAGGAACTCGAAGATGTTCCAGCCCTGCAGATACAGGCTCCAAAAGTCGATCCCAAGTTTCATGGCAATCTCTCTCTGGATGTGCGTTCAGGCAGACGGCGGCGCCACCATCACCCTGTTGCCGGTGGCCGATGACTCGGCGATGGCCTCCATGA
>JAAYDS010000049.1 GCA_012729155.1 Chloroflexota bacterium
CCTGCTGCTCGACCTCTACGAGGCCACCGGCCAGGCGCGCTATCTGGCAGCGGCGCGCACCATCGCCGACGACCTGCTGGCCAACCATCCGCGCAACGCCGCCGGCGGCTTTTGGCACAAAGATATCTATCCGCAGCAGATGTGGCTCGACGGCGTCTATATGGCGGGGCCGTTTCTGGTGCGGCTGAGCGCCCTCACGGGCGAGCCCGCCTATGCCGATACGGCCGTGGCGCAGGCGCTGCTGCTGGCCGAGCACACGCAAGATGCCAACACCGGTCTGCTCTGCCACGCCTGGGATGCGTCGGCCGCCGCCCCCTGGGCCGATGCCGCCACGGGGCGCGCGCCCGTCGTATGGCTGCGGGCCATGGGCTGGTATGCCATGGCGCTGGTGGATATGCTGGCCGCACTGCCGCCCGACCACCCGCAGCGCGCCGACCTGCTGACCGTGCTGCAGCAGGCCGCCGCGGGCCTGGCCGCCGCGCAAGACGCCGGCTCGGGCCTGTGGACACAGGTGTTGAACGCGCCCGCCCTGGCCGATAACTGGCTCGAGAGCTCGGGCAGCGCCATGGTGGCGTATGCGCTGCAGCGCGGCGTAGACCAGGGCCTGCTCGACGGGCACTATGCCGCCGTGGCGGCGCGGGGCTGGCAGGGGCTGTTGGCGCAGGGCCTGCTTAGCCGCGGCGTCGACGGGCTGGCCGTGGTGAGCGGCGCCGTCGAGGGCACCGGCGTGCAGGTAGATGCGGCGGCCTATCTCGCCCGCCAGCGCCTGCAGAACTCGCCCCACGGCCTGGCGGGCCTGATGCTGGCAGCCACGGCCATGGCCGCGCAGCCGCCCGACCAGGCGTAAAGGCAGGGCGAGCCCGACACGGCCGCTTGCGGCGCAGGGCCACCTTTGCTAAACTGCGCGCATGGACCATCCAACAGCGGCGGCCTGGGTTGGCATCATCGTCGCGGTGATCGCGGTGCTCACCGCGATTATCGTGTGGGGCTTGGCGCGGCATCATCATCGGCACCACAGCGGCCTGCAGGTGTCGCTGGTAGAGGGCGACGCGGGGTTGTGGGCAGCTGATGCGCCCGCAGAGGTGGCCTTTCTGAACCTGCGGCTGCACAACCCTGGCGCAGAGCCCGTCATCGTCGACGGGCTGGGCTATCGTCGTGCGGGGTCGCATCGTCTGGTGCCGGTGCGTCGCTTTGATGCGCCCGACCTCGAGACGCTCGACGCCATGGCCGACCTGCTGGTGCCGCCGCCCTACCATCTGGCGCCGGGCGAGTCGCGCGATGTCACGCTCTATGCGCCCGCCCTGTGCGGCCCCGACGAGCTGACGGGGCTCTACCTGCACATGAGCGATGGCGAGCTGGTGTGGCTGCCGCGCGGCGAGCTGCAGCGCCTCACCCATGCCTGTAGCTGGGTGAGCCAGGAGCGCGGCTGACGGCGCTACAGCGCCGGGTGCACCTCGCGCCGCTCGATGATGCGGCTCTCATCTAGCGAGACGCCCACGCCAGGCGCCTGCGGCAGCGCCACCATGCCGTTCACCGGCGTGATGCGCTCTTGATGGAACCATTGTTTCTGCTCCAGATAGACCAGCAAGAACTCGAGCAGCGGGCACACCGCCGGAGACTGCGCCGCCACCACGTGCAGCCCTGGCGCCACAGAGTGGCCATGGGGCACCACCGGCTTGTCGTAAGCCGAGCAGAGTGCGATGATCTTGACCAGCTCGCTGATGCCGCCCGTCCAGTCTGAATCGGCCTGCACCACGTCCACGCCGCCGGCATCGAGCAGCGCCTTGAACCCCCAGCGGGTGTACTCGTGCTCGCCACTGGCGATGGGCACCGGCGACTGGCGCCGCAGCTCGGCATAGGCGCCCAGCCGGTCGGGGGCCAGCGGCTCTTCGACCCAGCGCGGCCCATAGGGCGCGATGCGGCGGCACATCTCCACGGCATAGGGCAGGTCCCAGCCCATCCAGGCGTCGAACATCAGGTCCACATCGTCGCCCACGGCCTCGCGCAGGGTGCGCACCATGGCCACGTTCTTGAGCAGTCCCTCGCGGCCGTCGGCGGGGCCGTAGCGGAAGAACCACTTGAGCGCCGTAAAGCCCTCGGCTTTTAGCGACTGCGCGCGCGTGGTGAGCGCCTCGGCGTCGATGGGCATGCCCAGGCAACTGGCATAGGCGGGGATGGCCTCGCGGGTGGGGCCGCCCAGCAGGCGGTAGACGGGCAGGCCGGCCGCCTTGCCGCGGATATCCCACAGGGCGATATCGACGGCCGAGATGGCCATCATCAGGTGGCCGCGGCGGGCGTGGCGGTCGTGGCGGGCCATCACGTCCCACAGGCGCTCGGTGGCCAGCGGATCGCGCCCGATGAGGTGCGGCTTGATGCGCGTGGCGATCTGAAAGGCCTGGTCGGGCTCGATGCCGCCAAAAGTGCCGGTGAGGCCGTCGTCGGTGTCGATGTGCAGGTAGAGGGCGCTGATGGGCCAGGGCTCGTGGCTCTGGGGCACGTTGTTGCGGGTGCCGCCGGGCACGTCTCCCGAGACGCCGCGGCTGCGGTACTCGGGGTAGAGGTCGAGCGCGCCCACCTGGCGCTCTCGCACCACCCATTGGCCGATGAACAGGCCCTCGACGCGCTCAAAGCGGATGTTGGTGATCTTCATGGCAGGGCACCTTCTTGCATGGTGAGCATTGCGCGCATTGTAGCGCCGACGTGCTGCTGCGGGCAAGAGAGGCCACCTGGCCCCAGAGCGCGCCCTGGCGCCAGGCTCTCTGCGCTCTTATGGTGTGGCGCGCAGCCACAGCTCGGTCTGCCCGTCGACGGCCACCAGCTCGACCTGGCAGGTGCGCTCGCCCTTGCGCCAGCCGAGTTGCAGGCCCTCTGCGGTCTCCATCTCGCTCACCAGCTCCCAGCCCTGCGCCGCCATGCCATCCACCAGGTGGGCATAGGCCTCGTCGAGGGTGCGCGTGGCGCGCTGATAGGCCGTTACCTGCGTGGCGCTGATGTTGTAGGCCTCGAGCGAGGGGTGCGCATAGAGCACCAGGTCGGGCGGCAGCAGGGCTTTGTCGTTGGCGCCGCCCTGGCGTGCCTTTTTCTGCTCGCTCAAGTCAGCGTCGGGCTGCG
>JAAYDS010000357.1 GCA_012729155.1 Chloroflexota bacterium
CCCCGAGTGGCAAGGTTCTCGGCAAAACTGCCTGCCCCAACCTTGAGCCCGCGGGCCTGAGCCTCGAGAACGTCTTCCCAGGCGAGCAAGGCCACCTGGCGATGCCAGGGGCCGGCATGCGCATCACCCACCACGCCCCAGTCGGCACGCAGCTCGATGGCTTCTACCGGATGCTTGCTCACGCCGCGGCGCTCGCTGAGCGAGACGGCCACCACCTGCCCCCTCATGAGCCCTCGGGCCCACAGCCCAGCACGGTCACTTCGCTGCCAGCGCGCACCATGCCCGGCTCCAGAATGCGCACAAAGATCCCCTCACGCGGCATCACACAGTCTCCCGCTGCCTCGTAGATCGCGCAGCGTGCGTGGCATTCCTTGCCGATCTGCGTCACCTCGGCGAGTGCGCCGCCCACCAGGAGCCTTGTACCAATCGGCAAGGTGTGCAAGGTGACTCCCTCAGTGGTGATGTTCTCGGCAAAGCTGCCTGGGCCCACATCGAGCCCCTTGGCGCGGATTTTGTTGATGCTCTCCATGGCCAAGAGCGACACTTGACGGTGCCATTGCCCCGCATGGGCGTCGCCGTGAATGCCCCAGTTGACGCACAGCGCAGCTTCTGCGATCGGCTGCTTGGGCGTGCCGGCCTCTTTGCTCACACATACTGCCACCACGCGACCACTCTTGCTCATTGTGCTTACTCCAGGATGATTTCACCACTGCGGCCGCCGCTCTTGCGAACCAGCCGTACCTCCTCGATGCGCATGCCGCGATCGACAGCCTTGCACATATCATAGATGGTCAATGCCGCTACCGACACCGCCGTGAGCGCCTCCATTTCGACGCCAGTGACACCCAAGCAGCGCACCGTCGCGCTGATGTCGATGTGCGCGGCCGCATCTTCGCTCGACTGTACCGGCGTCAGCTCGACGGTCACACCACTTAGAGAGATGGGGTGGCACAACGGAATCAGATCGGGCGTGCGCTTGGCGGCCATGATGCCTGCCACTCGCGCCACGGCCAAGACATCGCCCTTGGGCAGGGCGCCCGAGGTGATCATCTCCAGCGTCTCTGGTCTCATGGTGATCCGGCCGCACGCCAACGCAAGACGCTCTGTGGCGTCTTTGGGTGTCACATCCACCATGCGGGCGCGGCCCTGTTCATCGAGGTGAGAGAGCGCGTGCATCGGCTAGCCTCCGATTCTGGACATCTCGTGGTCTGTCTCGACGCGGTGCTCGGCCAGATGATGCCCTGAGCCTTTGAGCGCCACTGCCGATCGAATCAGCGTTTGCAGCTCTGCGAGATCGGCGCCGCGGCGTAAAGGCTCGCGCAGGTCGACAACTGCGTCGCTGAAAAGGCAGGGCACCAGTCCCCCCTCTGAGGTTAGCCGCAGCCGATTGCATGAGCTGCAGAAACCATGACTGACCGCCGAGATGAACCCGATCGAGCCGCCGCTGCCCGGCACACGCCAGGTCTCTGCAGGGCCTCCTGACGCGAGCTCTGTTGGCTCGAGCGCTCCATAGAAGCTTTCGATGCCACTGCGGACGGCGCTGTTAGAAACCACGCGGGCCTCGAACCCGTCGAGACTGCCCTCGCTCTCGCCACAGAGGTGTTGTGCGATGCCCAGAGGCATCATCTCGATGAACCGTACGTGCCAACCTTGCTCAACGCTCTGGCGCGCCATGGCCAAAGTTTCATCATCATTGACGCCTCTCATGACCACCATGTTCACCTTGACGGGATTGAGCCCGACCTGCCGGGCCGTCTCGATGCCAGACAACACGCGCGGCAGGCTGCCCCCTCGCGTAATGGCGGCATAGCGCTCGGAATCCAGGCTGTCAAGGCTGACATTGACACGGTCAACGCCCGCATGCTTGAGCTCGGCCGCCATGTCGGCCAGCAAGATGCCGTTGGTTGTCAGTGAGAGTTCCTCGAGCCCACGCAGGCGACGCAAGAGTGCGACCAGGTGGGCAATGCCACGGCGCACCAGCGGTTCTCCGCCCGTCAGCCGCACACGTCTGACGCCGAGCCCTACGGCCGCGTCTACCACGCGCGCGATTTCCTCAAAGCGCAGTACCTGATCATGCGCAATCGGCCCGATCCCTTCTGGCGGCATGCAGTAGACGCAGCGTAGATTGCATCGATCGGTCACCGATACACGCAGATAGTTGATGACGCGTCCAAAGGCATCGTTGACGTCGTTCACCACGGCACCTCGGCGCTTTCGACACGCTCAAGCAGGATGCAGTCAACACACTCGCCCGTCGCGATCTGGCCCTCGCCGGGCGCGACACACAGCAGGCCGTTGGCGCCCACCATTGAGAGTAACCTGCTCGAGGCCTGCGCTCCAGTCGTTCTGGCTTGCCACTGCCCGTCAAGCTCAAGGACGTGTGCACGCTGCCAGTCTAGCCGCTCGCGGTCTCTCTTGATGGGGTGCAGCAACCTGGCCTTGACCGAAGGTCGCCAGAGCGGCCGTTTGCCTCCCAACAAGCGCAAGGCTGGCCGCACATACATCTCAAAGCCCACCAGCGTTGAGACCGGGTTGCCGGGCAGAGCCAGCACGGGCACGCCTGCGATGGTGGCATACGTCAAGGGTTTGCCTGGCTTGGTGGCCACGCGCCCAAAGTGCACTGTGCCGAGCCGTTCGAGCGTTGGCTTGAGCAGGTCGCGCGTGCCCATAGATACGCCGCCAGTGGTGATCACCAGATCGGCACGCGACACTGCCTCACGCAAGGCCTGTTCCACAGCCTCTGGCTCGTCGGCTGCGTGGTGGCTGCGCTCCACCTGGCAGCCGATGGTGCGCACCGCCTCTGCCAGGGCGTACGAGTTGCTGTCATAGATCTGGCCTGGCACCAACTGCTGATCTGGTTGCGCCAGCTCATCTCCGGTGGCCAGCACGACAACGCGCGGACGTGGGTGCACCTGCACCCTGGCTTGGCCCAACATGGCCAGCAGGCCGATCTCTGCGGGGCCTAGCAGGGTGCCCTCTGTAAGCACCACCGCCCCCAGAGCTACGTCGCTGCCAACAGGGCGCACGTTGGCTCCATGGGCAACCTCCAGTGTTGCGATCATGTACCCTTTCGCCTCACGCGTATCCTCGACGGCGATCACGGCGTCAGCGCCCGGCGGCAACGGGGCGCCCGTCATGATGCGGCGGCATTCGCCCGGGCCAATGGGTATGCGGCTCGGTGCGCCGGCGGCCTCTTCACCGGTGAGCCGACGGCCGCGTGCCGTATCGACGGCCGGGTCGTTGGCGATGACGGCATATCCGTCCATCGTCGAGGCGGCAAAAGGCGGCACAGCGCTTGAGGCCACCACGCTGGCGGCCAGAACCAGACCGCCTGCCCCTTCCAGCGGCACATACTGAGGGGGCAGAGCGTCGAGTCGCTGCTCGATCTGCTCCCAGGCTTGTTGAAAGGTCAGTAATGCGTATGGACTCGTGTTCGCGAAAGGTTGTGTTGTCATACTCAGTCCAGTAGTAGCACCTTTACCGTGGAGCCCGCGGGGAGATGGTCGCACGACTCGGGGATGACAGCGACCCCCTGCCCACGCGTGAGCGACGACAGAATGCCCGAGCCCTGGTCGCCTGTCAGATGTGCCACAGTCTGTCCCTCGCGCTCCTCGAGCCAGACCCGCAAATAGTGCCGACGACCGTCTTTGCGCTCGATAGTGTCGGCCAATTGGGCGCAGATCACGGGCTCGTCAATGTTGCTCAGGCCACGCAGTTTGTGGATAGCGGGGCGCCCGAAGAGGTGAAAGCTAAGCATCGCCGCCACAGGGTTGCCGGGCAGGGCCAGTAGAGGCACGCCGCCCAGGTGGCCAAACGCCAACGGCTTGCCTGGCTTCATATTCACCCACCAAAAGTCCATGCGTCCCTCGGCCACGAGCACTTGCTTGACCAGATCAAAATCGCCCACCGAGACGCCGCCTGAGGTGATGATCAGGTCGGATTGTTGCATCGCCCTATGCAGCCGCGCCGTCAGGTGGTCCTGACGGTCGGGCACCGGTTCGAGGAGCAGAGGGTCTCCCCCTGCACGCATGATCTGGGCTGCGACAGTGTAGCTGTTGATATCGTAGATCTGTCCGGGCAAAAGGGGTTGGCCGGCCGCCACCACCTCGTCACCAGTGCTTAGCACTGCTACCCTGGGGCGGCGATACACGCGTATGCTGGTTCTGCCGAGTGAAGCGAGCATGCCGATCTCTTGTGGGCGCAAGAGCGCGCCCGCCATCAACACCTGCTGGCCAGCGCGCACATCCTCACCAGCCTGGCGCACGTTCTCGCCCGCACGCGGCACACGATCGATCCGCACAGCAGCGGCATCGGCGGCGCCACAGGCGGTCGTATGCTCAAAGCGCACCACTGTATCAGCACCTGGCGGCATCTGTGCGCCCGTCATGATGCGCAGCGCGTGCCCGGGCTTCACCGGCGCAACCCATGGATGCCCGGCGGCCACCGCCCCGGCTACTGGCAGCTGAATGCCCAGGGCCAGGTCCGCGTGACGGACCGCATAGCCATCCATGGCCGAGTTGTCATGTGGCGGCACGTCAAACGAGGCACAGACGGTCTCACCCAGCACCCGATCGAGGGCTGCCAACAGAGGCGCCTCGACAATGGGCAAGGGTGCGATGGAATCGAGCACGCGCTGACGGGCTTGCTCGACCGAGAGCAGTGCATAATCCTCAGGGGTGCGCAACATCGCCTTCTTGTTGGTGGTGCTCCAGATCGATGCCCTGCGCCATCTGCACGGCATGTGGCAGAATCGGCAGCAACGTCTCCATACCCTCGGCCACGGCTCGCAGGCTGCCCGGCAGGTTTATGATCAGGCAGCGACCACGCAGACCAGCCACACCGCGGGAAAGCGAGGCCATCGGCGTTTTGAGGGTACCCTGGGCCCGCAGTAGCTCGGAAATACCCGGAACCGGCCGGTCAATTACGGCCAAGGTGGCCTCAGGTGTCTGATCGCGTGGCGCCAGACCAGTGCCACCGGTGGTGATGACCAGATCGACCTGCTCGGCGAGGCGGATGAGCGCTTCAGAGATCATCGCCGGCTCATCTGCGACGAGCACTCGTTCGACAACCTCGGCAATGCGGCCCAGCTGCTCGGCCAGCAAAGGTCCGCTCGCATCCTTGCGAACGCCCTGATAGCCCTTGTCGCTGATAGTGATCACTGCTGCGCGCATCATCACGTTCGACCTCCGCAAAAGCGAACGGCACTGGTGTTCGAGAGAACGCCAGCGCCGCCGAATGCGGCCGGTCCGTTCTCCTTTCCAAATACGGGAGGCGATGCCGTTTCCAGCATCACCTGCGGGAGGGCGCGAGACCCTGCCTTGACTGCGCGCCATAGCTGCCACCACGGAGCCACAGGCCGCGCAGTTCGGAGAGACGATAGCAGAGCGAATTAGTCTACTTTAAACCATTATGCTAAAATAGCGTTTCAGGTCAAACGTCATCGTCTCGAGGGTTTGACACGACTAGCGCCGATGATATAATCACGCCGAGCCTGCTTCGGCAGTAGGTTTGTATGCTCGCTTTTAATGTCGCTCAGCTGCTCAAGGAAGGGATCGGAGCCACCCGACATTATTCGTTGTCGGGCAGTCTCTACGATATCGATGAGCAGAATGCTGGGCCAGTGCCGATCGAAGGTTTCCTCGATGTCGTGCGCATTCCCAAGGGGCTTTTGGCCCAGGGCAAGGCGATGCTGACGTTGAACGCCATGTGTCGGCGCTGCCTGGCAGTGTATGAGCGAGATGTCGAGCTCGACATTGAAGAAGAGTATGTGGCCACCGTGGATGTGGTGACCGGTTATCGGATCGATCTGACCGAGGGTGAGGATGACGAACCCGAACTCCTCATCAATGATCATCATGTCGTTGATACGCGTGAGGTTTTACGGCAGTATGCCGTGGCGGCGTTGGTCGATGCTGGGCTATGTCGCATCGATTGCCGTGGTATCTGCCCTATTTGTGGAGTAGATCTTAATAGCGAAAGCTGCAACTGCCATACCGCCTCCGTCGATCCGCGCCTGGCTTCGCTGGCCGGGCTGCTGGAAGAGATGGACTAGGCGATGGCTTTGGAAAGGAACGATCATTCATGACGCCGCAACCGAAACGTCGACATTCTCACAGCCGCGCCCTTCGTCGTCGCTCGCAGGACGCGCTCACGCGCATGCACCTGGTCGAGTGTCCTACTTGCCATAACATGACGCTACCGCACCGTGTCTGCGTCAACTGTGGCAGCTACCGTAACGAGCGGGTGGTCGAGGTCGAAGGCTAACCCCTCACTTGCTGATCGGTGTGGGCAAGAGGAGAACCGCAACGTGGCAGGAAAACTAGGCTCGGTCCGCATCTCACCTGAAGTGTTGGCAACCATCGCCAGGTTGACGGCGTTGAACGTGCCTGGTGTGGCGCATATGCATAGTGCACTGGCAGGCAATGTGGATCGTTTGTTCCACGGTCGCGGCAGTGCCGATGGTGTGCGTGTGCAGGTGGTCGACAACGCCGTGAACATCGATTTGAGCCTCATTGCGTTCTCTGATGTCAACCTGCTCGAGATGGGGCAGGCCGTCCAGCAACAGGTGGCGCGAGCCATTCAGACGCTGGTCGGTATGCCCGTCTTGGCGGTCAATGTACGGATCGAGGATGTTGTGATCGCTCCCAGAGACTAGGTGAGCGGAGTCGAACCTTGAGACCACGACGAAGAGCGCGCATCGTTGCGTTGCAGGCCCTGTTTGAGGTGGATATGGCCCGACATGATCCTCAGCAGGTTCTGCAGACCCGCATAGACGAAGAGAGGCTTGCGGTGGAGCTGCAGGCCTTTACTCAAGCGCTCGTGTATGGCTCGTTGAGCCACATTGATGTGTTAGATGAGGTCATCCGGCGGATGGCGCCCGATTGGCCTGTGGAGCAGATGCCGGGTGTAGATCGCAGCATTTTGCGTATGGCGGTTTATGAGATTCTCTATCCCGGTGACACGCCTGCCAAGGTAGTCATCAACGAGGCCGTGGAGCTGGCCAAGCTCTTTGGCAGCGATAGTTCCAGTCGTTTTGTCAATGGCGTGCTTGGCACGCTCGTCAGTCACCAGCAAGATATCGTGGCCAAGCTCGGGCTGGCGATTGACTAGTCTTTCCTCAGTTCATGCACCCTCTCTGACGAACGCGCCCCAGCGAGTGCCTACAGGAGGGCAGTCTCAACGATGTTTGGCATAGGTACGGGCGAGCTGCTGCTGATCCTGGTTATCGCCATGTTGGTGGTAGGGCCAGAGCGCATGGTCGACTATGCACGGCGCGCTGGTGTGCTGCTCACCAAGATCCGTCAGCAGACCGATCAGGTCACCAAAGAATTCAAGCAGGCACTTGAGGCCGAGACAGGTGAGCTAAGAGATGCCAACCCGCTCGCGGCCATCAGTGAACTCAGGTCAGAGGCCGATGCCGCCGCGCGAGACATTCAGAACATAATGAGCGGCAAGCCTCTGGAGGCCGATAGGGTAGCGAAGCCAGAGCAGCCAGCCGCAGCCCCCCCTGTACCGGCCGAGGCCGCGCCAGAGCAGGTCGCAGAACCTCGAGTCGAGGCACTTCAGCCAGCTCCAGTGGTGGGCGATGCCAGCAACGCTGAGGTCGAGCCCGTCACCGAGATGGGTGAGGTCGAGCTCATCGACGATGATACCTTTGCCGAGCTGGGTGGCCCCGAGCTTGTGGACGAAGCCGTGGACAGTGGGGCAGAGAGCGAGGAGCGTCTGTGAGCGCCGAACGTGACCTCATGGCCACCGATAGAGAACTGAGCCTCTTTGAGCATCTGAACGAGCTGCGCATTCGCCTTACCTGGTCGGCTGGCGCCCTGATGCTGGGCACTATCGTCAGCATGGTCTTTGCCAAGCAGGCGCTGCAGGTGCTCATTTTGCCCCTGGGGCAACGCATACCTCAGACCATCGCGCCCACCGAGCATTTTGTGGTCTACTTTCGTATCGCGCTGATCGGTGGCGTCATCATCGCCATGCCGATGATCGTCTACCAACTGGTGCGTTTTGTGTTGCCTGGCCTCCTGCCTCACGAGCGCAAATATCTCTACTTTCTGCTGCCCAGCGCCACCATCAGCTATGCCGGCGGCGTGGTCTTTGCAGCGCTCATCATGCTGCCTACGGCGATCAATTTTATGCAGGGCTTTCTGAGCGATGTTGTCGAGATGGGCTGGACACTTGACAACTACGTGGCCTTTGTGACGCGAGTGCTCTTTTGGATGGGCATCGTGTTTGAGACGCCGCTCTTGGTCTTTTTTATGGCCAAGCTCGGTGTAGTCAACGCACGGCAGCTCTCGCGGGGGCGCAAGTGGGCGGTGCTGGCCATCGCCGTCATCGCTGCACTGGTGACGCCGACGCCAGACCCCGTCAACATGATGATCGTGATGATCCCCCTCTACCTCTTGTACGAGTTGGGCATCATTCTGGCGCGCTTTGCGCGGGCCAAGCCCAAGGAAATTGCTACGTCAGAAGACTCGGCTAGCGCCTCTTGAGGCTGATCCAGCTACAAAAGGAGCCCCTGCTACTGGCAGGGGCTCTCTTGGAGTGTCACTGCAGATAAGGCAGTACTTCTTGGGCGTGCCCCTCAGGCTTGACTTTGCCGAACACCTTGATCAAAGCGCCATCCTCTCCCACCACAAATGTCGAGCGGATAATGCCCTCATAGGTGCGCCCATAGTTACGTTTCTCGCCCCAGGCGCCATATGCCTCAGCGACGCTGTGGTCGGGATCGCTCACCAGATAGAACGGCAGATCGAACTTGAGGCGGAACTTGGCATGAGATGCGGCCGAATCGGGGCTGATGCCGATCACCACCGCCCCTAGTGCGGTGAACTGCGCATAATCGTCACGGAAACTGCAGGCCTCTTTGGTGCAGCCTGGTGTGTCGTCTTTGGGGTAAAAGTACACAACGACTTTGCTGCCGCGAAAGCTCGAGAGCGTCACCTCTTCGCCCGTGTCGGCCAGCAGCGTAAAATCGGGTGCGAGAGCGCCTTCCTTGAGCATGGGAGCCTCCTTCTTGAAACTCACTATCACAAGTGTACTAAATATGAGCTAATTCGTCAAGATTATCGAGGCAA
>JAAYDS010000358.1 GCA_012729155.1 Chloroflexota bacterium
AGCAGGTGGTCGAGGCCATCTGGGCCGGCGTGACGCCGCGCACGCGCGTCCTCTTTGTCAGCCACTACACCTCAGGCACCGCGCTGCGCCTGCCCATCGAGCCGCTCATCGCCAGGGCGCGCTCGCGCGGCATTCTCACCGTCATCGATGGTGCCCATGCTCCCGGCCAGCTCGACCTCGATCTGACCGCCCTTGGTGCCGACTTTTACGCGGCCAACTGCCATAAATGGCTGCTGACGCCCAAGGGCTGTGGCTTTTTATACGCCCGCACCGAGGTGCAGGCGCTGCTGCAGCCGCTCATCGTGAGCTGGGGCTATGGCCGCGATGACGGCGTCGAGCCGCGCTTTATCGCCGAGCACGAGTACCAGGGCACGCGCGATCTGGCCGCCTTCTTGGCCCTGCCAGACGCCATCGCCTTTCAGCGCGAGTACGACTGGCCGCAGGTGCGCGCTGCTTGCCACGCGCTGCTGCGCGATACGCGCGAAAGCCTGCAGCAGCTGACCGGCCTGCCCCCGCTCTGCCCGGCCAGCGATGACTGGTTCGTGCAGATGGCCCTGTTGCCGTTGCCCCCGTGCGACATGACGCGCCTCAAAGATGACCTGCTGGCGCGCCACCGTATCGAGATCCCCTGCATCGCCGCGCCGGTGCCAGGGGTGCGTCTCTCGCTGCAGGGCTACAACACGCCCGACGACGCCGCGGCCCTGCTCGCCGCGCTACGCGAGCTGCTCTCGCTCACCTAGACGCCATGAGGGGCGAGACGCCTGTGGCGTCTCGCCCCTCGCTGTTACTCGCAGTAGGCCAGCGGTCAGGCCTGCACGGCCCTGTCCATGTCCGCCGCAGCGGAATCTGCGGTTCTGCCACCAGGCGCCCAGCAGCGCCGGCCCCAGAACAGCCCCAGCGCCACCAGGGCAAAGGTCGCCCCGCCGATGACGCCCGCCACCGTCGGCCCCAGGATCGGGTTGGGCTGCCCCTGCACAAACATGGCTGGCAGACCCGCCATGCCGTTGAGCACCGCATGGCCGATCACCGCCGGCCACACGCTACCCGCCTTCCACGTGAGCCACGAGAGGACTGTGCCCACCACCAGGCAGAACCAGACCATCGCCAGCGGCCCTAGCCAGGGCGCACCCGCATAGGCCAGCCCATAGTTATGCCCCATGACGATGTAGGGCGCGTGCCACACCCCCCAGATGACGCCGCTGAGCAGCAACGCCTTGCGCGGCCCCAGCGCCATCAACCGTGGGAAGAGGTAGCCGCGCCAGCCAAACTCTTCGCCAAAGGTGGCCAGACCATTAACGAATGGCGAGACGAGCAGCCCCACCACGGCCCCCTGGATGGCCACAAACCAGGGGCTGATCGAGAACTCGGGCGGGATCTCTCGGCTGATCAGCGTCAGGTTCGAGTCATAGTATCGCGGGTAGAGCGCCAGATAGAGCACCATGCCCAGCACCACCAGCGCCCCCACGCCAAACCAGGCCAGCAGCCAGTAGGGCCAGCCGCGCTTGAGCCGAGGCCGCAGCCACATGTCGCCCCAGCCCTCGTGGGTAATGATCCGCGTCAGCACATGCGCCACTGCGGGCGCACCCATGGTCCCGATCGCCATCAGCGGCAGCGCCGCCGGCGACGAGAGCCCGCCCATTTGCCACAACACCAGTGCCACAAGCCACGCCTGCGCAAAGGCCAGCGCACAAAAGATCACCACCCGCCGCCGCACCGCCTGCTCCATGTCTCCCTCACCTCTCCACTGTTGATCCGCCCGCTCTACGCCCCTGTGAGCGCTGCGTTGCGGCTAGTCGGCGCCGGCCAGCACCACCGTCAAACCGTCGGCGCCGTACAGATACAGCCGCCCGCCCTTGAGCTCAAAACGCTCAACCTGGCCGAGCGCCTGCAGATAGCGGCCCTCTTGCGCCGTGATGTGCTCGTCAGCACAGGCCATCAGCGTGCTGTGCAGCGGCCCCAAGGTGAGGCCGTGCCCGTCAACGGCATATTCGCCGCCATAGTGATTGCAGCCCGCCAGGCCGCCCACGCCGCCCTCATCGAACTGCAGCGTCACCTCGCTGCCCTGCAGCGCCACAGCATCGCCGAGTTGCGCCAGCGTCCAAGAGGTGCCCGCCAGTGGGTCGCCCTTGAGCCCACCCGGCCCGATGCAGCCGGCCATCAGCCCCGCCAACAGCGCCACCAACACCAGCAACGCTGCACTCCACAATCGCTTGCTCATATCGCTCTCCTCTATGGGTATCCCCAAGAGGACGCTCTCTACAACCCCATCGTTCCCCTGCAGATCATCGCTCTGCACACTCAAGACGCGATGATGCCGTCCAGGTCCCACAGGTCGCGCCAATCCTGGCCCTCGCGCCAGAGGAACACCTGCCCCTTGATCAACCGGCAGTTACGGTCGAGGCCCGCCATGGCGGCCATCTCCTCGGGGGTGAGGGGGTCTTGCGTCACCGCGCGCAGGTTGGCCAGATAGTTGCGCCGCCTGGTCGACATGGGTATGGGCACCTGACCACGCTGCACCGCCCATTTGACGCACACCACCGCCGGATGCACGCCGTGTGCCGCGGCGATGCGCATCACCACAGGGTCCTCGATGTCGACGGTATCCTCGGGCGTGCGGTCGCGCTCGGGCCGGTTGGGCGAGCCCAGCGGGCTGTAGGCGATGGGCACCATGCCGTGCGCCCGGACATAGTCGAACAGCTCTGGCTGCTGGAAATGCGGATGCAGCTCCATCTCGTTGGCCGCCGGCGAAATGCGCGCATCGCGCAGCAACAGCTCTAGCTTGGGGATGGTGGTGTTCGACGTGCCGATGTGCCGCACAAGCCCCAGTTCTACCAGCCGCTCGAGTTGTCGCCAGGTGCGCATGTACGCCTCATGGATATAGGGCCGCGCGTTGGCCGCCCGAGAGTGCACATCTACGCCCGGATCGTGATGGTTGGGAAACGGCCAGTGGATCAGATACAGATCAAAGTAGCCGATACCCAGATCGGCCAGCGACTGCCGGCACGCCGGGATGACGTCGTCTGCGGCGTGCTTGTCGTTCCAGAGCTTGCCGGTGACCCACAGTGCCTCACGCTCAATGCCACCGGCCACGACTGCACGCAGCGCCTGTCCGATTTCGGGCTCATTGCCGTACACCATGGCGCAGTCAAAGTGGCGATAGCCCACTTCAGCTGCGCCCAGCACTGCTTCAGCCACCTCGCCGGGCGCAGCGTGGTCAGAGCCAAAGGTGCCCAGCCCGATGCCAGGCATCCTGGAGCCACTCTCCAGCCGCACTTGCGGCACCACATCCGGGTCAATGCCATCCTCTGCGGGCCGATAGGCCCGGGGCTGCCATGCCATTGCCACCCTCCTGTCGCGTCTTGTCACACCCATTCTGCGTGCGAACGCCGGCCGCCGCAACTCGCGCCCGCTGCGCGCGTTTGACGGGGCTCTGACAACTGCGTATCATGGCATCACAACTCTATAGACGGATGCGAGTGCGTCCACGCCCGGATGCGTGGCGCGCGCCGAGCCCAGCTCGTGCGAGGGGGAAGCCGGTGAGAGTCCGGCGCTGTGCCGCAACGGTAACTGAGGTAACGCCCCAGAAGCCCGATGACCCGCTCACATCCCTGCTTGAGATCGCCCTTCGAGCTAGAGGGAGCCAAGCGCCGTTTCGCAGCCAAGGCGTCAACGAGCGGCCTATCCCCGACGGTGGGTAGGCCGTTTTGCTTTGCCGGCCAGGCCATGTTGGCGGCCAGGTTTCTTCGAGCCGCGGGGGCACCGCCGGCGCTACGAGCGCCAACAAGCCATCTGGAGGCCAGCCATGCACCGTTCGCTACGCACGCTCATCGCCCTGTTCATCGCCGTGGGCCTGCTCGCAGGCCTGCTCAGTGCCTGCGCCGCCCCCGCCGCGCCTACCGTGCAGCCCAGCGTAACACCCACGCAGGCCATGCCAGAGGTGGCGCCCGCGGGCAGCTTTCCGATGACCGGCACCGACGACCTCGGTCGCGAGTTCAGCCTGGACGCACCGGCGCAGCGCGTCGTCTCGTTGGCGCCCAACCTCACCGAGATCCTCTTTGCCATCGGCGCCGGCGATCAGGTGGTGGGCGTCACCACCTTCTGCAACCATCCGCCCGAGGCCGCTACGCGTACGCAGGTGGGCGGCTTTACCAGCGATACCATCGCCATCGAGCAGGTCGTGGCCCTCGAGCCCGACCTGGTGCTCTCGACCGGCGGCTTTCAGCTCGAGACCATCGAGGCGCTGGACGCCCTCGGCATCCCCGTGCTGGCGCTCGACCCCAACACACTCGAGGGTGTGGTGGGCGCGATCGGCGCTATCGGCTGGGCCACCGGCCATGGTGACGAGGCCATCGCCCTGGTTGAACAGATGACCGCCCGCATCGACGCCGTCAAAGCCGCCGTAGCAGACATCCCTGCTGACGAGCGCCTCACCGTCTACTGGCAAATCTGGGACGAGCCGCTCATGGCCGCGGGCCCCAGGTCCTTTCCCGGCGAACTCATCACGCTGGCGGGCGGCGTGAACATCTTTGAAGACACCGACGACTTTTACCCCACCGTGGCCGCCGAAGAAGTGGTGACGCGCAACCCGCAGGTGATCATGGGGCCAGACATGGCCGGTCCAGCCCTCACCATCGAGACGCTCCAGCAGCGCCCCGGCTGGGGCGCCCTCGACGCCGTGCAACATGGGCGCATTCACGTGATCGCCGATGACACCGTCTCGCGCGCGGGGCCGCGCCTGGTCGATGCCCTCGAGGCCATCGCCACGGCCCTGTATCCCGAGCGGTTTGGCGAGTAGCCGCAATGAAGACGCACCGCCCCCATCTGCTCTGGTTGCTGCTGTTGACGGCGCTGCTGCTCGTCACGGCGCTGCTCAGCCTGGGCCTGGGCGCGGTGCGCCTCTCGCCCGGCACGGTGCTGCGCGCCTTGCTGCGCCCTGCCGAGGCCGACCGCGTGGTGCGTACCATCGTGTGGGACCTGCGCCTGCCGCGCATCTTGATGGGCATGCTGATCGGCTGCGGGCTGGCCGCCTCGGGCGCGGCCTTTCAGGGCCTCTTTCGCAATCCGTTGGCCGACCCGTTTGTGGTAGGCGCCTCAGGCGGAGCCTCGCTGGGGGCCACGCTGGCCATCGTCTTTGGGGCGCGCTGGGCCGCGGTAACAGGCACTGCCCTGGGCGGCTCCGGCCTGCTGGCGCTAGGGCCGGTGCCCATCGCCGCGTTTGTGGGCGCGCTGCTGGCCGTGGGGGTGGTGTATGCCATCGCTGAATCGGGCGGCGGCGCGCCTGTGGTGGCGCTCGTTTTGGCGGGCACTGCCTTGAGCACCCTGCTATCGGGCATCGTCTCGCTGCTGATGACCACCTCTGACAGCCACTTTCAGGCCACCTATGCCTGGCTGTTGGGCGGCCTCTCGGGTCGCAGCTGGTGGCACCTGAGCGCGACGTGGCCCTATCTGCTGCTGGGCACCCTGGCGCTGTGGCTGCTGAGCCGCCCCCTGGATGCTCTCTCGTTTGGCGAAGAGACAGCCCAGAGCCTTGGCCTCGCCATCGGCAAAGCGCGCGGGCTGATCGTGGTTGCCACCACCCTCACCACCGCCGCCGCTGTGGCCGCGGCGGGCGTCATCGGCTTCGTGGGGCTGATCGCCCCGCACGTGGCGCGGCTGTTCTTTGGTGCAGCCCATCGCCGCCTCATCCCCGCCAGCGCCCTGCTGGGTGGCCTGCTGGTGCTGCTGGCCGACGACCTGGCGCGCACCGCCTGGGCGCCCCTCGAGGTGCCCGTGGGCGTCATCACCGCCGTGCTGGGAGCGCCGTTCTTTCTCTACCTGCTCAAGGCGCGCCAGAAGCATCTGGGGGGTGGCCTGTGACCTCGATCCGCGGCGACGAGCTCACCTTTGCCTACAACGGCGACGATGTGCTGCAACGCCTCACCATCGAGGCGCACCCCGGCCAGGTGCTCGCCATCATCGGGCCCAACGGCGTCGGCAAGACCACCCTGCTGCGCCTGTTGGCCCAAACGCTCGCCCCGCGCGAGGGCCATGTCTTTCTGGGCGAACGTGACCTGGCCGACCTGAGCCAGCGCGCCGTCGCGCGCGATCTGGCGCTGGCCCCGCAAGAGGACCCCGCCACGTCGCTGACGGTGGCCGAGGTGGTGGCACTGGGCCGCGCACCTCATCGTGGCTGGCTGCTGCCGCTCAACCCGCACGATCAGGCCGTCATCGAGGCCGCCCTGGCGCGCACCGGCCTGGCGCCCCTGCGCGAGCGCCGCGTCTCGGCTCTATCCGGAGGCGAGCGCCGTCGCGTGGTGCTGGCGCGCGCCCTCTGTCAAGAGCCACACGTGCTGCTGCTCGACGAGCCCACCGCCTACCTCGATCTGCGCTATCAGACGCAGGTGCTGCATCTGGTGGCAGACCTGGCCCATCGCGACGGCCTCACCGTGGTGCTGACGCTGCACGATCTCAACCAGGCGGCCCTTTATGCCGACCGCCTGGCCCTGCTCAGCGATGGTGCCCTGGTGGCCACCGGCGCGCCAGACCAGGTGCTCACCGCCGACAATCTCAGCCGCGCCTACGGCCTGCCGGTGCAGGTGAGCGTGCACCCCATCTATGGCACGCCGCTGGTGACGCCGGTGATCGACACGCCCGACCGCTAGCCCGCGAGCAGCGCGCCCAGATGCTCCAGGCAGCCGATGCCCGGCTCGGTCTGGCGCGTGGCCAACGCGTCCATCAGCTCCACCACGGCGGCGTTGATCGGCGTGGGCACGCCGATGTGCTGCCCCTCGGCCACCACGTGCCCGTTGAGCTGCTGCACCTCGGTGCGCCGCCCTTTGAGCACATCTTGCAGCAGCGAAGGCCTCCCCGGTGCTGGCAGGCGTGCCGCCTGCTCAGGCGTCAGCCCGCGTTGCGCGTGGATGGCCCCCACCAACTCGCTCAATGCCGCCAGCCCGGCCCGAGTGCCCGCAGCCACAAAGCGCTCGGGCGCCATGCCCAGCACCGCCTCGAGCGCCACGCCCAGGCCGGTGGCCACGGCGGCCGCCTCATAGCCCAGCGCAGCCTCCACACGGTCGCGCAGGCGCTGCTGATCGGCATCCAGCGTGGCATCGCCCAGCAGGCCCGCCAGCGCGTTGGTCATACAGTTCCAGACCATCTTGGCCCAGCGCACGCCCCAGATGTTGCCCGTCACATCGCTGGGCCCTACGGCGCTCAACAGCTCAGCCGCCAGCTCGGCACGCGGCGTCGACAGTCCGTGCAGCTCGCCCACGGTGAACGCATGCCCCTTGATGTCGGTGCGCACCGCATGCCCTGGTCGATACATCCCCGCGCTGATGGTGGCCACGCAGCCCACGGTGCGCGTCCAGCCCACCACACCTGCCACCGCTTCGTCGGGCAGGGCGTTCATGGCGGCCAACATGCAGCCGCCCGGCTTGAGATGCGGCGCGATCAGGTGCGCCGACCAGACCGTGTCATAGCCCTTGACCGACAGAAACACCAGGTCGAACGGCGCGCTGATGTTGCTCACGTCGCTGATATGCAGCGCCGGCCCCTCGACGGTGAACGTCTCGTCGATATCGCTGAGGGTGAGCCCCTGCGCCCGTATCGCCTCGACGTTGGCGGCCCACTGGTCGATCATGGTCACATCGTGGCCGGCGCGCAAGAGGTTGGCGGCGATCGTACCGCCAATGCCCCCCACGCCCACCATTGCGATTCTAGGCTTCATCCAATCCTCCTGACGGTCTGATTGCGGCCATTCTAGCGAGGGCTCAACGTACCGTCTAGCGCCCCAGCGCAACAGCGCGCCACCGAGGGGGGCTTCTCAGCGGCGCGCCTTGAGGTTGTGTCTGAGCTGCTGGCTACTTGGCCACCACAAAGGTGCCTGCGGCCTTGTCGCCCACGCGCTGCTTGGTCTGCGAGCTGGCCACGGCGATGATGCCGATCAGGTAGGCAAAGGGCAGCGCGTCGACAATGCGCAGCAGGTTGCGCACCAGAGACTTGCCAAACCCCGGCTTGTTGCCCTGAGCGTCGACGATCTTCATGCCCAGGATGCGCTTGCCCAGCGTGCCACCACCGGCCTCGAGCACCAGCGTATAGGCCAGGCTGATGACCATCATCAGCATATAGGGCCCGGCAAAGGCCGCGGTGTCGCCATAGGCCAGGGCGCGCCCCATCTGATCGCCAAAGAGCACACCAACCAACACATAGGATGGCA
>JAAYDS010000359.1 GCA_012729155.1 Chloroflexota bacterium
AGCGCTGTGAGCAGTGCCAGCCGTATGCCTTGTGGCACCCTCGCCAGGGTGAGCGTAGCCAAGACGCCAGCTCCGACTCCAAGAATGAGCACAACCTGAGGAGCATACAGCTGCGCGGCCAAAGCGAACAGAATGATAGCGCCTAGAGCCAGACCCCAGGTGCGGCGTGCTTCGCTGTCATGCCCAGCGACGCGCCACGATCGCAATTCGGCGCTCAAAAGGCTGATGGGCGACCTGGGCCGGCTGTAAGGAAGTCTCGCTCTCTCAGTATCGGTCTGGCGCCCGGCCTGCCTGACGAGAGCGCCCATTGTGTCGAGCCCTGTCAGCGCTTGGTTCAGGAGCACCCCGCACATCACCCACAGCGTGACGGAGGGAAAGATCACCGGCCCAGACCAGCGCGCAACCCCGCGACTGATGAGCCCCCCTGCGATGGCCAGCGCCGTGCCGATCATCGCTCGTTGCATTGTGGTCACTGCTGCCCCCAGTCTATCGTTGACTGGAGTATAGCATCACTGCCGCTCTCGATGAATCGGGAAGACCAGACCGTGAAGTGACGGCCAAGACGCCCTGCCAGCAGGGCAGGGCGTCTTGATGGCAAGCTGCAGAGGGGTCAGGCTGCTTCTTGCTCTGACTCCTGGGCGTCAATCTCCTCAGGCGACTCGTCGGCCGTGAGACTGTGAATGCCCAGGCTAATGCGATGCTCAATGGGATCCATGCCGAGGATGTCCACCAGCAGCTCATCTCCCTCTGTGAGGTCGACGCCAGGCTGTACACCGCTCGCATCGATCTCTGAGGTGTGGATCAGCCCCTCAACGCCGGGCATGAGCTGCACAAAGGCGCCAAAGGCCACCATATGTGTTATGGTGCCACGCGCTACTGCGCCAGTCCGCAGTACGGCCGCGGCCTTTTCCCAAGGATCGGGCAGAGTACGCTTGATAGATAGCCCTATGCGCTGCCTCTCACGATCGACGTTCAGCACCATGACCTGCACAGTGTCGCCGATCTGCACGACCTCGCGTGGATGGTCAACGCGTTCCCAGGCCAGCTCTGACAGATGAACCAGGCCATCCATGCCGCCCAGATCTACAAAGGCGCCAAAGTCGCAGAGGTTGCTGACGGTCCCAGCGCAGACATCGCCAACCTCAATCTCGTCGAGCAGCTTTTCGCGTTGCTGTACACGCCATTCGCGGGCTGCGGCGCGCTCTGAGAGGATTAGTCGTCGGCGATTGCGGTTCACCTCAATGACCTTGAGTGCCAGTTTTGCACCGATCATGGTTGCTGAATCGCCCTGGCGGCCAGGATGGGCGCCATAGAGCACCTGCGAGGCGGGCACAAAGCCTTGGATACGCCCAAACTCGCACAGCAATCCGCCCTTATTGTAGCCAACCACCGTTGACTGGATGATCTCGCCCGAGTCGAGCATCGCCTCGGCGCGCAGCCAATCCGAGTACTCGCGCGCCATTTCGATTGAGACCAGTACCTGACCGGTGTTCTGGTCGGTTCGCAGCACATAGACGGGGATCGTCTCACCGACCTCGAGATCTGCTAGTTCTGCACGAGAGAGGCTTGTGATCTCGTTGGGGGCGATGACCGCATCTTGTTTGGAGCCGATGTCAAGGACGATCTCTCCAGGTGCGACGCGCAGTAACCTGGCCTCGCGTATGTCACCGCGCCTGGGGGCTGTGTACCCGAAGGTTTCGCTGTACTGCTCCCAGATACTCGCGAAATCAGAATGGTCCAGGGGCCTTGTCGAGTCCATAGGTGCTCGTCCTCACATCTTCGTGGGTTCTGCTCTCACGCCCGTGTGGCGACGCGATACATCCTGTAGCGTAAATGCATCGTGTCATACCCTCGTCCGTGAGTTCATCTTTACGAGTATACCAACAGAGGAAGCTAATGTCAACGAATTCACGCGATCAGGGTGTATGTTTGGTGCGACAAGTGATGACAGCAACGGTAAGCAATCCTATAATCGATGCATAGTTCGTTCATTGACCTGCCTGTGCAGTTTCGTGGAGAACAAGCGGGGTCGGGGAGCAGTAAGGGGTTTCAGGAGGGCCGACATTTGGGCAATGTGCAAGCGTCGTCTATACTCAAATCCCGGGCATGAGACCGTGCCCCAAGCAGCGATGGGAGGGCACCTAATGACCCGTTTCGTTTTCTGCACCGGCGGTGTGGTCTCTTCACTCGGCAAAGGCGTCACCGCCGCCTCGATTGGACGCATACTCAAGTCTCGCGGCCTCAAGGTCGTCATCCAGAAGCTCGACCCCTACCTGAACGTTGACCCGGGCACCATGTCACCTTACCAGCATGGCGAGGTCTATGTGCTGAGTGATGGCACCGAGACAGATCTCGATCTGGGCCACTATGAACGGTTCACCGACGTATCGCTATCGCGCAATGCGAGTGTCTCGACCGGGCAGGTCTACTCGGAGATCATCGCCAAAGAGCGCCGTGGAGACTTTCTCGGCGGCACGGTTCAGGTCATCCCGCACGTTACTGACGAGATCAAGCGGCGCATCATGGCTCTGGCCGCAGAGAGCCAGGCCGATGTGGTCATCGCCGAGATCGGCGGTACGGTAGGTGATATCGAGAGTCTGCCGTTTCTAGAGGCAATACGTCAGATGCGACAGGATGTCGGCTATGACAAGACCTGCTATGCCCATCTGACGCTACTCCCGTACATCAAGGCAACCGACGAGCTCAAGACCAAACCCACGCAGCACAGTGTGCACGAGCTGCGTGGTATCGGCATCTCTCCAGACGTGCTGCTATGCCGCGCTGACTATCCCATCGCTCCCGAGCTTCTCGACAAGATCGCTCTCTTTGGCTCGGTCGAGCGCAAGGCCGTGATCCCGCTTGAGACGGCGTCGTCGATCTATCAGGTGCCCATAGTCTTGGATCGATATGGCCTCGGCGATTATCTCGTTGAGCGCCTTGGCCTCGATGGACGCCGCCCCGATCTGACAGCGTGGGAGGACTTTTTGCAGCGCCTCGAGGAACCCGAGGAAGAGGTGCGCATCGCGCTGGTGGGCAAGTATGTAGCCTTGCACGATGCCTATCTGAGTGTGCATGAAGCGCTGATTCACGCTGCTGCTCACCATCGGCGCAAGCTGGTGCTCGACTGGATACATGCCGAGGATGTAGAGAACGGCGATCTCAGCGACCGACTTGCCGACGCCGATGGGATTGTGGTGCCTGGCGGCTTTGGCCCGCGGGGTATCGAAGGCAAGATAGAGACGGCTCGCTTTGCTCGCGAGCATCAGGTGCCCTATCTCGGGCTATGCCTCGGGCTGCAGGTGATGATCATCGATTTTGCGCGGCACATAGCCGGCATGCCCGGTGCCAACAGCACCGAGTTCGACGAGCAGACACACTATCCGGTCGTCGATCTGATGCCCGACCAGGTCGGTATCGTCGATCGTGGTGCGACGATGCGGCTGGGCAACTACCCGTGCGAGCTCCTGTCCGGCTCACGCGCAGGGCGGGCCTACGGCCTGTCGGCAGTGGAAGAGCGCCATCGCCATCGCTATGAGATCAATAACGCGCTACGCGATGAGCTGGCCAGGGCGGGCATGGTGTGGAGCGGTACCTCGCCGGGCGGAAGACTGGTCGAGGTTGCCGAATTGCGGGATCATCCCTTTATGGTGGGGAGCCAGTTCCATCCCGAGTTCAACTCGCGGCCGGGTCGGCCGCATCCCCTCTTTCGCGAGTTTGTGCGGGCGGCCATTGCCAACCGGGGTTGAGCGGCCGTGGCCAAGAGTCCCGCATGTGCACATGCGGGACTCTTTTTGTCTAGCGCAGAGGGCCCGTTACCCTGTACTGCTCGAATAGCTGTCCCCAGCCGGTCTCGCGGCGCCAGCGATCGTAGACATGGCGCTCCTTAAGGGGCCAACGGTAATAGTCGTGATAGGCCTCAGAGACGAAAGAGGTGGCATGCACCAGCGGCGTATGAAAGAGTAGCTTCTGCAAGAACTTGGTTGGCCCATACCACGATAGCCAGCCCAACACCCTATGCAGGTTGACGCCCACCTCGAACCCCCAGTTCTCTCCGGTGATGTCGTCTCCCACAATCTCGATTTCGCGCACATCGCCCACACCCAGGCCTTGCTCGTGGGCCATGCGGATATACTTGATCTGTAGCGGATCGAACCCCATCAGCCTGGCTGCCACAGCATCGATCGCTACCTGGTCGCCGCTCGCCAGGATGACGTTCTTGACCTCGGGCTTCATCACCCGCGGCCCTGTACCGTTCCCTGCCGTGGTGCCATCCATCACGGCAAAGACGCCCGAGTGAATCTCTTGCTGTATCTTGAGCAAGTCTACCAGCGTCTCATGGATCCAGCTGTGCGTATAGTGTCGCTTGTGATTGAGCAGACCGCCAAAGGCGTTCTTCATGGCGCCTGTGGTGGTGGTGTAGATGTGGCACTTGACGGTGGGCAAATGCACGATGCCTTTGCCGACAAAGTAGTCGGGGATGCGAATGCCCTCGGGATAGATCGTGGGCAAAACATCCATCTTGGCCTGCGGTTCGTACAGGCTCCACGACATGTCGCTCTCTTTAAAGTTGTAGAGAACCGGGATGCCATAACGCCGAAAGACGGGCACATAGTTGTTTAGGTCTTCGCCCTTGAAGGCGTTGGTGACTACGGTTCGGTTCTGCACGCAGACTTGGTTCTTGTACCCCCGGCTCTCGAGGGCGCGGATGGTGCCCTCAAGCTGCCATGGTGTGGTATTGGCGCTGGGAAAGGGGAAATGCCAAGAGATATTATCCTTCAGAATGACCGTGGTGTCCTTCGGCAGGTACTTTTCCACGCCTGCAAGGCCGATCAACCGGTCATAGTCCTCGAGAATGGTCTCAGGCGTGGCCTTTAGCACGGCCACAGTGGCGCGTGTCGTCATGTCATCTCCTTCATAATTGGTCGGCGCCGCGCCGACCAATCTGGATTGTACGCAGGGCACGGTGTCTGGTCAACGCAGCGTCTCGGGTGGCGCAAGGTGATAGCCTGCCTGCTCAGTGGGGCTCATGGTGCCAAAGGCTTTGATGGCACGTTTTTGGGCGTCAAGGTTAGCGAGCGGGGTGCCATCCGGAATCTCGCAGCCAGCGCCGCTGATGCTGCGCGGGCCACCAGCCGCAAGGCAATAGAGTGTCCAGTCATACACCTCAGCGGTTGTGCCACGCATCATCACCGA
>JAAYDS010000050.1 GCA_012729155.1 Chloroflexota bacterium
CCGCGGCGCTCGGCGAGCAGGTGATGCATCCTCAGGGGCCAGTTATGTCATCGACACCGACACTGCTATGCTGGTCCGCCGGCGCGCTTGGTGCCTGGCGATGTTCCGCCATAATAGGGCCATCCTATGGGAGCGATCTGTTATGGACCATCAACACCTAACGGCGCAGCTCGAAGCCCTGCTGCGCGAGACCTATGGCCTCTGGGGCCCCGGCTGGGTCACCTTCAACTGGCGCAACTACACCTACGACCATGTACAGCGTGTCCGCCGGCTGGCCACCGAGCTTGCGCGTCGGCAGGGTGGCGATGTACAGGTCGTGGAGCTGGCAGCGCTACTGCATGATCTGACCAAACCGTTCGATGGCGAGTACCAGACTGGGGCCGACGGCAAGCGCATCGTGGATGCGCAGGGCTTTTGGCACAACGAGACGCGACTGCCCGAACGTCATAACGACATCACCCGCCGCTATCTCGCGCTGGGTCTGAGTGGTTCGCTCCACAACATGTCGGGGGCGGTGCTCGCGCGCGAGCTATTGAGCACCATGGGTGTCGGGTCTATGACCGTCGAACAGGTGGCTCGCGCCATAGAGGAACACCTCATTCCGCCCGATGACGCCTCGCTCGAAAGCCACTGCCTCTATGACGCTGACACCATCGATGCCAACATCGGGTTACCTGCCTTTGTACGCAACATCTACATCAACCTGCACTTTTACGACAGCCGGCGTGCCGACGACGAGGCGCCCATCGCCGAGACGCTGGCGCGCGATCCAGCGCGCTTTCTTGCGCCGTACATCCACGAGAACTTGCCCCGGTGGGCACGAGGAAAACGACAGGACTTTGTCGACAAGTTGACGACATCAGCTGCACGCGACCTGGCCAGCGCTCGGCTAGACCGGCTCGAACATCTCTTTGCCGAGCTGGCCGAGGAGTTGCCCCATGTCACGCCGGGCGCCGATCACTCGCGTATCGACCTGCTGCTACACTATATGCGGTGCGGTGATGATCCGAGCATCTGGGATGAGACCGAGCGTCTCGCTCACGAATGGCGTACGCCCGATACGCCCCTTCCGACGTGTGATATGATCGAGGCGCTACGGCAAGAGATGTTAGGCCGCTGTTAGGCCAGCCCCTGGCGCCGTAGGCCAGCCTCGTACAGCTTGCGTCCCAGTGCGGCGGCATCGTCAAGCACTGCGGGGTGCTGCCTGATGTCGCCACGAGCGGAGGCCGCGCCATGGACACAGCCCACAAAACGTCCGCCAGACGCGGTCGCAACCACCCTCACGATGTGGTAGCAGTGATAAAAGCCGTTCGTCGCCGGATCAGGGTCACCATAGGCCATCACCGCTCCGACAGGGCGGCCGGCCAGCACTGCCGCCCACCGAGTCGTCTGATAGTCGCCCCAGGCGAACTGCCGATCGAGAACGATCTTGAGCTCGACCGACGGTGCCCACGAGTAGACGGGTGTCGACCATAGGATGGCGTCTGCCGACAACATGCAGTCGTACACACGTTGCATGTCGTCATCGATGATGCAGGGCCGCTCATGGTCTTGCTTGCACCAATCACAGCCCGTGCAAGGCGATAGGTCCAGCTTGTTGAGCGCCAGTGTTTCGACCTCACCACCCGCCTCCTGGAAGGCACGGCAGGCCGCGTCGGCCAGTAGATCTGTGTTGCCGCTGCGCCGCGGGCTGCCCAACAGGCATACCAGTCTCGTCATAGTGGTGTTCCTTTCACTCTGACAGGGTCGAGTTGACAACAGGATATCGAAAGGCTATGGTCGCGGCAAGCTCACCGAAAGGCTTACCAATGCCGCCTGCTACGTTGCTGACCGATATAGCTGTGACCATCGATACGGACGCGTTGTTGCCTCGTCTGCACTTAAAGCCCCAGTCGCCCGAGGCCAGGGAGTTCCGCGCTCTGGCCATAGAAGCTCAACGCGTTGCCCGGCCCAAGGCCGCGTTCTTGATCGGCTACATCAACGCCAGAGACAACGAGAGCGTGGTCATCGCAGGGACGCGCTTTGCCAGTCGCGTGCTAAGTGTGAACTTGAGCGCGGTGCATCGCGTCTTTGCCTATGTCGCCACGTGCGGCACCGAGCTAAATGAATGGGCCGCCTCGCTCACCGACGTATTACAGCAGTTCTGGGCTGAGGAGCTCAAGGTGACGGCCTTGCGTACCGCTACCACGCAGGTCTTTGCCGCCATCTCGCACGAGAACCCCGGCCAAATGGCGTCGATGAACCCGGGCTCGCTGGCCGATTGGCCCCTGACCGAGCAGAGACCCTTTTTTCATCTGCTGGGTGACCTGCCGCAACAGCTTGGCGTGACACTATCCGACTCATGCATCATGACGCCCAACAAGTCGGTCACGGGTTTTCGCTTTGGCAATGACAGTGGCTATGTGAACTGCCGACTATGCCCGCGCGAAGACTGCCCGGGACGCGCAGCCCCGTACGAGCCCGAACTCTACGCCCAGCGCTATGAGAGCGCCGACTGAGGTCACGCGGCGTTGGCTCAACCAGCGGTTGCGCTTGCCCTGAGCTTGTGGCAGAATGACGCCGCAGCCGCAGACGGCGGTGATGCAGAACTGTGGAGGTTGCAGCATGTCAGTTGTACGCGCTTGTATCGTCGGGATGGGCATTGGCCGACCCAACGGCAGGGCCATCGAAAAGAACGCCCGTGGCACGGTGGTGGCCCTGTGTGACGTTCTCGAAGACCGCATGCAGGACTATGCCAAAGAGTTTGACCATGATGTCAAGCTCTACACCGACTATCACGAGATGTGCAAAGACCCCGAGATCGATGCGGTGTTCGTGGGCACCCCTAACCAGTACCATGTGCCTATCGCGCTCGAGGCCGTCAAGAACGGCAAGCATGTAATGTCGACCAAGCCGCTGGCCGATGCCGAGGGCCCTGCCAAAGAGCTCGTCGAGGCCGCCGAGGCCGCTGGCGTCGTCAACATGATGTCGCTGTCGATGCGTTTTTCGAACGAGATCCGCTACCTAAAGCGCTTGGCCGAACAGGATACCTTCGGTGAGCTGTACTATGCGCGCGCCCGCAGTGTGCGCCGCAGCGGCATTCCTGACTGGAACCTTGGCTTTGTGCAAAAGGGCGGTGGCGCCTTTCGCGATATGGGCGTCCACGTGCTCGATTCGAGCTGGTATCTGCTGGGCATGCCCCGCCCCGTGAGCGTCCTTGGTGTGGCCGGCGCCAAGTTCGGACCACGCGGCCAAGGTTACTGGAATTACCACGAAGTGTCTGAATCCTATTCGTCGGCCTATGCTGCCGACGACTTTGGCGGCGGCTTTATCCTCTTTGAGGATGGCACCGGTCTGCAGATCGAGTCGTTCTGGGCCAGCCACCAGAAGGATGAGGTCAACATCGAGTTGTTCGGCACCGAAGCCGGCGCCAAGCTCAAACCGCTGCAGCTCTACAAGACCGTCAATGGCGCTCCGCAAGATGTCTCAATCGAGGTCCAGCAGCAGCCGACCGGCTGGGACAACATCGCCAACCACTGGATCGAGTGCATTCTAGACGGCGTGCCCTGCTCCGCCCCACTGCGTCATGGGTTGGTGGTGCAGCAGATGATGGAGGGGCTGCTACTAAGCGCACAGCTCGGCAAAGAAGTGCGGCTAGACCCCGCCATGTAGTTGGTGTCTCTGGGGCAGCGTCCCCAAAATCATGCAAGGAGAGATACGGATGAAAAAGTACCGCGTTGGAGCCATCGGATTCGCGCACATGCACATCAACCATCTGCTCGACGAGTTCGCCAAGCTGCCGAACGTCGAGTGGGTGGCCTGCGCCGACACCAAGCCAAACTTTCCCGAGGAGACCAAAAAGCGGTCAAGCCGTTGGTGGAACATGAACGTCCACGCACGGCAGACCATCGGCATCCCCAAGGGTTACGACTGCTGGCGTGAGATGTTGGACAAGGAAGAGCTCGACATCGTCGTGTTCTGCCCTGAGAACGCCAAGCACGGTGAGGTGGGCGAGGCGATCGCCAACAAGGGCATCCACATGGTCACCGAAAAGCCCATGGCTGCCACTCTGGCTGAAGCGCTGCGTATCGTGCGAGCCGTCAACAAGAACAAAGTCGAGTTGATGGTCAACTGGCCCACCACCTGGAGCCCCGCCGTCCGCAAGATGAAAGACCTCATCGACGCCGGCACCATCGGCGATGTGTGGGAAGTCAAGTGGCGCAACGGTGCGTCGATGGGCCCGCTGTCCTACGGCTCGGGCGAGGACGAGATCTTTGCCGATGAAAAGGGCACGAGCTGGTGGCACAACTCTGAGTCTGGCGGTGGCGTGCTGCTCGACTATTGCTGCTATGGCGCCTGCCTGTCACGCTGGTTCATCGGCGAGTCCGCGGTGGCCTGTCAGGGCATCAAGGCCAATCTGTTGAGCCCGTACGGCAATGCCGAAGACAACGCCATCATCACGGTGCGCTATCCCAAGGCACTTACCATTCTCGAGGCCACCTGGACCACCTGGGCAACCGGCGTGGCCACCGGCCCCATCGTCTACGGCACAAAGGGCTGCCTGGTGGCCACCAGCCGCGATCACACGCCGGTGGTTGAGGTCTACACCAGCCGCTCGCACGGCGCTGCGGCGCCCGATCAGGTCATCGAGGGCGACCCGTTGCCTGAAAAGCGCGCAACCCTGGCCGAGGAGTTCATCTATCACCTCGAGACGGGCGAGCCCCTGCACCCGACGCTGCAGATGCAGCACAACATCGAGGCCATGGCGATCTTGGACGCTGGCATCCGCTCGGCGGCTTCAGGCAAGATCGAGATGGTCAACGACATGAAGTGGTGCATCGGCTAAGGCCACGCGATCCAGCTCTTGACGCACAGGGGAGCCTTCAAGCTCCCCTGTGCCGTCTGGCACCTCCGTGTCGATTGCAGGCCCACAGTGTGGAGTTGGAGCACATCGCGGTATAATGGCATAGAGTTCTCCCTCCGCGCTGCAGACAGTCCAGCGGCGTGCTGTGTGGCGTCGAACCGTCGTCGAAAGAGGTGTGTCGCTGTGAAGAACCCTGTGCTGTCTCTCCCTCTATTGGTTGCAGCCGCTGCCGTGCTGGTCGTGGCTGGTTGCGCTGCGCCGTCCGCAGAGCCCGAGGCCGCCCTGCCCCCCGTCACCCGTGAGGCCAACATCGTATCGGCTGAGGGCGTGATCGTCCCCCACAAGAGCGCGAACCTGGCCTTTAGGGTGTCAGGGCGTGTACAGCAGGTGCTTGTGGCAGAGGGCGAGCGCGTCACCGTTGACACCGCTCTGATGCTGCTCGACAGCGCCGATCTGGAGCAGACCGTGCTACAAGCGCGGGCGGCACTCGAGTCGGCGCGCGCACAGCTCGCCAAAGCAGAGGCCGGTGCCCGAGTGGAAGAGGTGGCCGCTGCCGAGGCTGCACTACAGGTGGCCCAGGCGAGTGTTACAACGGCCGAACTGGCCATCGACATTGCCAGAGGCAACGCCACCTCTGCCGAAGGGGCTCTGGCCGACGCGAAAGCGGGCGTTGCCGCAGCAGAGCAGGCCATCGCGGCCGCTCAGGGCGGGCTGGCAGCCGCGCGCGCCTCTGAGGCCGCCGCCGCAGCGCGTCTGGACAAGCTCCGCGCCGGCGCCACCGCAGGCGAGCTGGCCATTGCCGAGCAAGAGGTTGAGCGCGCCAAGAACCAGCTCTGGGCCGCTCAGAACCAACGCGACGCTATTGGCGGCTTTGATGACGAGAGCGCCGAATACGCCGGCGCCAAGGGGAGCGTCGGCTCGGCTGAGGCCGCAGTGCGCATCGCCGAACTCAACTACCAAGAGCTGCGGCGCGGCGCTCGCGCCGAAGATTTGGCGATGGCCGAGGCAGATCTGGCCCAGGCCTCTGCAGCCGTAACCACCAACACTGCCCAGGTAGGCCAGGCGCGTGCCGCCCTCGAGAGCGCCCGCGCCCGAGTCACGCAGGCAGAGGCCAGTGTCGTGATTGCGCAGGCACAGCTGGCGCAGCGTGAGGCCGACGTGCAGAGCGCCAAGGCCGCAGCCAAGCAGGCCGAGGCGCAATATGATCTGGTCAAGACTGGCACTCGCTCCGAGGATATCGCCGTGGCTCGCGCCGGCGTGGCCCAGGCTGAGGCCTCGCTAGCCGCTGCACAGAACGCCCTCGACGATGCCACGCTTCGTGCTCCGTTCGATGGCACCGTGGGCGAGCTGCTCGTCGAGCAGGGCGAGTTGGTCCAACCGCAGATCACCATGGTTCGTTTTGGCGACCTGACCACGATGCAGGTCGAGAC
>JAAYDS010000051.1 GCA_012729155.1 Chloroflexota bacterium
ACGCTGCTTGAGCCAGGTTGAGCGCAATAGCGAGACCGAGCGCTGCGCCATCACCTCAAGCTGTTGATCACCGAGTCGCTCTATTGCCCAACGGGGATGAAAGTCAAAGTGCAGATCTGCAAACTGCAGTGGCGCCCGATCGAACGGGTTGGAGCCGCGCCGCAGTGCCCAGCGCAAGATGTTCTTGAGGTGGCGCTTGTTGGCAAACTCGAGCACAAATACACCGTCTGGCGCCAGTGCTCGCGCCAGATGCTCAAAAGCCGTCGGCACATCCTCAAGATGATGCAGCACCCGCACCATTACTGCAGCATCCACTACTGCATCGGCCAAGGGCAGACGATAGATATCAGCAGCCACATAGACAAAGCGCTCGTCGCCGAGTTGCTGACGAGCATACTCCAACTGCGACTGCGAATAGTCGAGCAGCACCACCTCATCATAGCCCGCATACAGGCTCGCCAGCCGCCCAAAGCCGGCGCCGACGTCGACGACGCGGCTGCCTCGCGGCGGCAACAGGCTGCGAATCGCCACCCGCTCGGCCAGGTCCTCGTACTCGCGCCCCCGCCCCTCCCAAAAGTCGGTGCGGTACGTGCTGCCCTCATAGTCGCAGATGCGGGCTTCTGGCAAGACATCCTCCCCAACGATTGTTTCACGTGAAACAGTGATTATGTCAATTGAAAACATCCTACGCCAGCCGATGATACCGTCGCACGTCAGTCGCGTCAAAGCGGTCCTCGAGGTTGACAACGCAAGACAAGGGTGCTATTGTCATCCCAAGGAGATGAGATGACGCCGTACGATGTGAGGCATAGCCAATCTATCGAGCCTGGCGAACGGGCTCAGTATGGCGTGTCCACGCAACGGGTGCATTTCTTCTTTGGCGGCTACTATTATCCTGTAACGCTCAGGCCACCCTGCGCTGCACGGGACCGACGGTAGCCAACCGGCAACCAACCGACAGCAAGAGCGTGAGGCGCAGGCCCCACGCTCTTTTTTTTGTTCCCAAGGAGGAGACCATGGCTTTACGCGGCATCCGAGGCGCCACTACCGTCGACACCAATAGTGCAACGGAGATCATCGCTGCCACCGCCGAGCTCTTGCGGGCCATCGTCAAGGCCAACAATGTTGCGCCCGAGGACCTGGCCTGCGCCACCTTTACGGTCACGCCAGACCTAGACGCCGCCTTCCCGGCCCGCGCAGCGCGAGAACTCGGCTGGCAGCAGGTGCCGTTGCTCGATGCCTGTGAGATCCCCGTGCCCGGCAGTCTGCCACGCTGCATCAGGGTGCTCTTACTGTGGAATAGCCCCACCCCTCAGAATGAGATCGTGCACATCTACCTGCATGGCGCCCAGGTACTGCGGCCCGACCTCGCCGCCGACCATGAAACGGAGTCAAGATCATGATCATCGTGATGAAAAAGGGCGCTTTGCCCGAGCAGGTTCAGGCTGTCATCGGACGTATCAGCGATCTCGGCTACCGGGCGCACGTGTCGCAGGGCGCCGAGACCACGATCATCGGCGTGATCGGCGACGAGCGCCGCGTTAGCGAGAATGTTTTTCACATGATGTCAGGTGTCGATACGGTAGTGCGCGTGCTCAAGCCGTTCAAGTTGGCCAGCCGCGAGTTCCACCCAGACGACACAATCGTGCCCGTCAACGGCATCCGCCTGGGCGCACGGAGTGTGGCCATCATCGCGGGCCCATGCGCCGTCGAGAGCCGCGATCAGATACTGGAGTCAGCCTGGGCCGTCAAAGAGGCGGGCGGGCACATCTTTCGTGCTGGCGCCTTCAAGCCACGCACATCGCCCTATAGCTTTCAAGGTATGGGGATCGAGGGACTCGACCTGCTGGCCGAGGTGCGACAGCTCACCGGCCTGGCGATCATCACCGAGGTGATGGCCCCAGAGCAGGTGCCCGACGTGGCCGCGACCGCCGACATTCTGCAGATAGGCACCCGCAACATGCAGAACTATAATCTGCTGCACGCCGTGGGGGCCAGTCTCAAACCGGCCCTGCTAAAACGCGGGATGATGTCTACCATGGAAGAGCTGTTGATGTCTGCCGAGTACATCCTGTCACACGACAACCCCCACGTGATCCTCTGTGAACGTGGCATCCGCACATTCGAGCGCTATACACGTAACACGCTGGATATCAGCGCCGTGCCGGTGCTCAAAGAGCTGACGCACCTGCCGGTGATGATCGACCCCAGCCACGCCTGCGGCAAGGCGGCGTGGGTCAATGCCTTGTCGCGCGCCGCCATCGCCGCTGGCGCCGACGGCCTGCTGATCGAGGCCCATCCCCACCCCGAACTGGCCCTATCGGATGGTCCGCAGTCGCTCACACCAGAGCAACTGTACGACCTGGTGGCAGATGTGCAGCAAGTCGCGGCGGCTGTCGGCCGCGATCTGGTCTAGGGGCGGCCATGGCAATGTCTCTGCGCGACGCGCGCGTGGCGATTGTGGGCATGGGCTTGATGGGCGGCTCTTTGGCAGCCGCCCTCAAAGCCTCCCAGGCCTGTCGAGAGGTGATCGGCATCGCCCGTCGGGCCAACAGCATCTCGATGGCCCTCACCTTTGGCTTTATTGATCGTGGGTTTCTCGACCTCGCCGAAGGCGTGGCCGACGCCGATCTGGTGGTGCTTTGCACACCTGTGAGAGACATCCTGGCAAAGATCAACACCATCGGTCCCCTGCTCAAGCCCGGCTGCGTGTTGCTCGACATCGGCAGCACCAAAAAGGCCATCTGCGAGGCGATGACATCCATGCCGGTGCACGTGGAGCCCGTCGGTGGGCACCCCATGTGCGGCAAAGAATCGTCGGGGCTCAATGTCGCCGAGGCAGGCCTCTATCGCGGGCGAGTGTTTGTGCTGATCCCGCTCGAACGTACGTCACCTCAAGCCCAGGCACTCGCCAGCGAGCTGGTGACCGCCATCGGCGCCCGCGAGCTACGCCTCGACCCCGAACACCATGACCGGGTGGTGGCCGTCATCTCACATCTGCCCTACATGCTCGCAGTGACGCTGGTGAACGCTGCTTTTGGCCTGGCAGGCGAAGACCCCACGCCCTGGCGGCTGGCTGCCAATGGCTTCCGCGACACCAGCCGCGTGGCGGCCGGCGATCTGGCGATGATGATGGATATCGTAAGCACCAACCGTGAGCCGATTCTGGCGGGCGTGCGTGGTGCATTGCGAGAATTGGGCGAGATCGAACAGCTTCTGATCTCGGGCGACGATGATGCCCTGCTTACACGGCTACGTGCGGCGCGTCAACACCGTAGAGAGGTTTTCCCATGAACTGGACCATCGCGCCGGGTAGAGCACTGCGCGGAGAGGCCAGAGTGCCTGGTGACAAGTCGATCACACACCGCGCGTTGCTGCTATCTGCCTTGGGCACAGGGCCCGCACGTGTGAGCCATTATCTCAATGGCGGCGACTGCCGGGCAACCATCGGCTGCCTGCGTTCTTTGGGCGTCAGCATCGCTGATCATACGCCGGGCGAGCTGCACATCCAGGGTGTGGGCCTGCGCAACCTGGCCGAGCCAGCCGGGGTGCTGGATTGTGTGCGCTCAGGCACGGCCATGCGGCTGCTAGCCGGCGTGCTGGCGGGCCAGCAGTTGTTCGCAGTCCTCTCGGGTGACGAACAACTGCTACGGCGACCCATGAGCCGCATTGTACAGCCACTGGCGACCATGGGCGCACAAATCTGGGGGCGCGAGCATAACCGCTATGCCCCCCTGGCCATCCAGGGCACGGGGCTCAAGGGCGTGTCACATCGGCTGACGGTGGCCAGTGCCCAGGTCAAATCTGCCATCTTGCTGGCCGGGCTATATGCCGAAGGCGAAAC
>JAAYDS010000360.1 GCA_012729155.1 Chloroflexota bacterium
GTGTGGCCCAGCAGATAGTTAAAGTCGAGCTCGGCGGCCACATAGAGCGTGGCCAGGATCAGCAGGCGGCCGGGCGCGTGCACGGTGCGGTCGAGGTCGGCCAGTGCGCGGGTGGCATCGGCCGGTGTGCTATCGCCCTCGGGGGGCAGGGGCGTGTCGGCCATGTCAGGCCGCCTCGTCGATGGGCGGGTGCTGGCGCAGGTAGCGCCCAAAGCACACGGCGCCCACGAGCGCCATGATGATGCCCACGACGCCAAAGCCCAGCGCCCCCGCCACAGCCTGGGCGGGCAGGCGGGCGGCCAACAGCCGCAGCGCGGCGGGCCAGACGGTCAGCACGCCCGCGGCGACGAAGCCGACGCCATAGGCCACCAGGCGGGGCATGCCCAGGTCGAGGCCGTTCCACGCCAGGGCGCCGCCCAGCAGCAGCCCCAGCAGCAGGCCAAAGTAACGCATCAGCCAGGCGATGCCGACGTTGGCGGCGCGCACCAGCGGCCACTGGTCGGCCTGGCCGCTCAGCGCTGTGAGCACAACCAGGGCCAGCAGCAGGGCGGTCAGCAGCACCAGCGGCCAGCGGTGCCTGCGGTCGGGGTGGGCCGGCGCGGCGTAGCCGGTGCGCGGTTGCACCCAGCGTTTTTTGGCGGCGGGCAGCACGGTGATCACCCACAGCAGCGGCATGAAATAGAGCGACAGGCGGTCGGCCATGGCCAGGATGGCGCCGCCCACCATGCCGAGGCCATAGATCAGGTCGAACAGGCCGTCGCCATAGTAGGCGCGGCGCACCGCGCGACGGGCGCGTTGTTCAAGCAGCAGTACGTTCTCAACGGCCACAGCAACACCTCTTATCGGTCGAGCGCGGCTGCGCTACGTGCGGGCGAGCGCGCCGCCAGAAAACACACCAGCGCGATCAGCCCCACCAGGGCGGTGAGCCCGCCCAGCGCCAGCAGATAGAGCGCGGTGGCGTGGCGCGTGGTGAACATGACGGCATACCACAGCGGCAAGACGCGCCCCCACAGCAGCACGTCGACGCCCAGGCCGCACACCGCCCAGGCCATGCCCAGCAGCGCGGTGCGCCACTGGCTGTGGGCAAAGCCCACCGTAATCAGCACCAGGCCGATGGCCAGGCCCAGCGCAGCGGGCAGATGCCCCAGCACGGCCAGCGCCCAGCCAACGGCCACGCCCAGCAGCGGGCTGTCGACCTCGACCCAGACGAGCACCAGCGCAGCCGCGCCCAGGGCCACCAGCAGCAGCGTGGCCAGCAGCCAGCCCCAGCCGGCCGCCAGCCGCTCGCCAGAAGGGGCATTGGGCTTGATACGGCGCACGATGGCCTTGAGCGCCGGCAGCAGCAGCGCCGCCACCAGCACCGGCATAAAAGCCAGCGAGGCGCGGTCTGGATGCGGCGGCGAGGCGGGCAGCAACAGATAGCCGGCGCCGCCCAGCCCCAGGCCGGTCAATAGCTCAAAGAGCCCGTCGCGGGTGAGGGCGCCGCCGCGCGGCACGGATTGAGGCATGGTCGCTCTCCTGTTGGTATGGCAGTTTAGTCTGTAGCGCAAACTAGTCTGTAGAGAGTATAGCAGGCCGCGATGGCGATGTCAAGACGTCAGTGGCGGTTCGCGGGGACGGCGCGGCGCGCGGGGGACGAACAAGGGGCGGCACAGGCCGCCCCTTGAGGAGCGCGAGGAGCTACTTCCACTCGCAGTCGCTGGGGAAGATGTTCACACAGCGCGCGACGCTGCTGGGCGCCGCCAGCCATTCCTGTTTGAGCGTCTCACGATACTTGGCAAAGTGCGGCGTGGCCTGATGCGCCTTGAAGGCGTCCTCGTCGTCGTACACCTCGTAAAAGTAAAAGGTGTTGGGGTTCTGCTCATCCTCGAGAAAGTCAAAGCGGCGGCAGCCGGGCTCGGTGTTGGTCGAGCCGTCGGCATCGAGCTTGCCGACAGCGATGAACTGGTCGCGGAACTCGGGTTTGATCTGGAACTTTACCACCAGAACGCGCATCGAAACCTCCACTACAAAAGGGTTGCCGCATTGTGGCACAGGCGGGGCTGGCGCGCAAGCGGGGCAGGGCGCCGCGCAACTGGCCGCTCGTCGCTCGGGCGCACGGTGGGCCGCCGCCCAGCCAGAACCTGACTTTGCCGCTGGCGAATGATGCCCACAGCCAACAAACACAAATAGGATAGTTAGACAGGCACTCGTACAGTAATGCGTCAATGAACACAAAAGTCTGACATAAGCAGTTAGTTTAACCATAATGACTGATATAAATGATTGTGTAATAACCTAAAACCTGATAGACTGGGCCAGTTTGTGTTGATAGGGGGGATGTGATGCGAAAGCTGCTGCTCTGTGCCGTGGCTCTGGTGGTGCTGCTGGGGGTGGGGGCGGGCACGGCGGCTGGCCAGTCGCCAGCTTTGCCCGACTGCAACTGGCAGTGCACCTCGAGCGAGGTGACCATCGCATCGTTCTACCTGGGCGACGCCGAAGGCGACATTTTGGCGAGCTGCTCGCTGGGCGATACCGTCGCCGCCACCGTGTGGGCAGAGGTGGCCAGCGGCCAGGCCGCCCAGACGCTCTATGGTATCTCGATCGCGGCCAGGGTGTGGGTCAATGGCGTCGAGCAGACGCCCATCGCCGTTTGCGCGCTAGACACCCTGGCGGGCGGCGCCAGCCAGGATGTGGCGCTGGGGCAGGTGCAGCTCGCCTGTGGCGCCGAGGCGATGCTCACCGATGTGCTGCTGATCTACCGCACCAGCCTGGGCGACGGCGCCACAGGCTGCCCCGCGAGCGCGAACTGTCAGGACTATACGCCGGCCAGTTGCGGCCGCCAGCCTCAGGTGCTGCTGCAGCCGCGCACGCTGCTGGTCGACTTTGACTTTGAACCAAGCTGCGCGCCGCAGGGGCGCACCACGTTCAGGTCTGTCGTGGCCAACAACCTCAGGCCCGTGTCTTTTGCCTGGGATTTCGGCGATGGCAGCACCTCGACCCAGGCCCACCCGAGTCGCAGCTATGCCGCGCCAGGCGCCTATACCGTATCGCTGACGGTGGTTGAGGAGCCAGCAGCCACCGAGAACGCCGTGCAGGCCAGCACCAGCAAGTCGGTGGAGATCGGAGCGTGCCCGCCCACGCCCACGCTCACGCCGACGCCGCAACTGCCCACGGCCACGCCCGCGCCGACAGTGGCGTCGCTTACGCCGACGGTAATGGCGCCCGACCCGACGGCCACCAGGCGCGCCAGCACCAGGTCGCCATCGGTTTCGACGCAGCCGACCGCCACGGCCACCCCCGAGCCTGTGATCGAGATGCCTGCGCTGCCCGAGACGCTGCCGCCGGCGGGCACGGCGTCGCTGCCGCTCTGGCCGGTGCTATCGCTGGGGGCGGGCTCGCTGCTGGGGCTCGCAGGCTGGGCGTTCAGGCGGCATCTGCGTCGCTAA
>JAAYDS010000361.1 GCA_012729155.1 Chloroflexota bacterium
ACGTCGGTCACGCTGTAGGCTACCTCATCGAGGGGGTGCCCCAGGTCGACCACCGTCCACGGGAACATGCGCCGCAACAACACCAGCACGCGTTCCATCTGCGTCGTGCTGGCGTGCGTCTCCATGTGCCCCGGCGGTGGTGTCACCATCACGCGCACGCCCGAGCTGTGGTCTTGCAGAACGCCGTCCAGCAGCTCGGTATCGATCGAGCCCAGCCGCTCGAACACCTCGGCGATGGTGCGTCGGGCCGGCACGTTCATCATCACGTCTACGGCCGGCGCCGCAAAGTCGCCATCGAGCAGCGCCACGCCATCTTTGCCATCTTGCGCCAGGCAGACGGCCAGGTTGCACGCCAGACTGGTCCGCCCCACGCCGCCCCTGGGCCCCACCACAGCCACCACGCGCCCATCTGGGCCCTCGCCGCCTGCAGAGGCGCCGGCGGCCTCACGCGCGCTGAGCAGTTGCCGCAAGGTCTGGTGCAGCTCGAATGACTGCGTGCCCAGCGGCTTGGGCAACACCGCCCGCGCCCCGGCCATCACCGCACGGTTGGCCAGCTCGAGGCGGTCGGGCTCTACCAGCACCACCACGGTGGTCAATGGGCAGCAATCGCCCAGTTGGCGCACATAACGTTCAGGGGTGGGCCCCACGGCATCGTCGACCATGATGATCTGCGGCGCCAGACTGATGGCCCGCGAGGCTGCCAATTCGGCCTGCGATACCCAAAACACGCGGTGCGGTTGCTCCCACCCACGCAACGCCTCGCGCAGTTCATCCTGTGCTTCCGAACGAGGGCTGACGAGCAGCAACCTCAACTCGGTGTCTAGTGGCGGCACGGAACTACCTCCTGGCCAGGTGCAGCAACAGCATCCCCCGAGCTGTCAGCGCACCGGAATTCTGTAGGCATCGATCACATAGTCGATATCGACCGGCTCAAACTCCCACTCCTGGTCAGCACCGGGTGCACGCAGCACCACATCCTGAATGGCACCAGAATCGAGCGCATACTTGAGCACCAGCGCATCTTGGGGCACCAGCGTGACGAGGAGTGCGTTGGGCGGCTGTGGCGGCTGGTTGGCGGCTTGCCCCTCGGCGCCTGCTGTCACAAAGGTGGCCCCGGGCAGAGCCGCGATGGTCACGTTCTGCAGCAGAATGTAGGTGACCATCTCCTCTTCTTGCTCGCCCTCGGCGGTCATGGCTGCCCGCGGGAAGGTCATTGAGACGAGAATATCGACCTTGTCGCCCGGCTTGAGCACCGCCACCTGACTCATCAGGTCGCTGGCGGGCACGGCCATCAACACCTGCTCGGCGTTCATCGCCACCGCAGTGCGCCCATCGGCCGCGATGATATCGGGGTCCACCAGCCGCTGCTCGAGCAGCACCTCGCCGGCGAACAGCTCGGCCAGGGTCAGCTTGCCCACGGCCTGCTCTATCTCGGTCACGGCGCCAGTGGGCACTGTCGCCACCGGCAGCTCTTGGGTGGTGAGCATCTCGGCCGTCAGCAGCGTGCGCACCGGCACGGCCTGGCTGGTCACCACCACCTGTTGCACGGCGCCCTCGACGCGCACCTCACCAACAGAGACACGCGCGGCTCGCGAGAGCGTCATGTACGCCACCACGGCCGCCAGAAACGCCACCGTAAGCCCGGCCAGCAGCCACAAGAACCCCCGCAATCGCGACATGCGCCCCCTCGCTCGTTACTCTCTGATCATCGACGACGTGGCCACCAGCACAAACGGCCCCGACGACCCGCCGCCGATCGCCTGGATCACCGGCGCTGTGATCAGCTGCGTCTCGTATTCCACCCGCACCGCCACGCGCTCGGCATCTACTGTCGCCTCTACGTCCAGCCGGGCCGGGTCGAGGTTGGCCGCAGCGGCCATCTCTTCGGCTGCTGCCAGCGCCACGGCCCGCACCTGGGCGTCGCTATCTTGCACCACAATACCGTGGCGTGCTCCCTGACGGGCAGCGCTGGCCACGGTATTGTACTGAAACACAACCACCGCGAGTTCGACGAACACCAGCACAATGACGAGCAACAACGGCGTCACCAGGGCGAACTCGATCAGATCCTGACCGTCACAAGAGTGACGGCGGTCACTCTTACGACGGCCATCACTCTTGCGCCGCATCGCCGTCCTTTCGTCGCACGGCCTCGCCGTACGCAACGGCGTCCGCCACAGCGTCCGCCTCAGCGTCAGTCAGGGCAGCGGCCGGTTGAACCAGGCCGCTGCCACATTCCAGACTGCCGTCAGCTGACCGGCCAGGGCGCCCAGGGCCACCACAGAGGCCAGCGCCACGACCGCAATCACGAGCGCATACTCTATGGTATCCTGCCCCAGCTCTCGCGCCGATACAGAGCGAC
>JAAYDS010000009.1 GCA_012729155.1 Chloroflexota bacterium
ATCGACAACCGCACCGAAAAACTGGCCGACCACATCCGCACCATTCTGCCGGGCACGGCGCTGGCGCGCTTTGCCGTGGGCTACTTTTTCCTCTCTGGCCTCGAGCACGTGGCCGACGTGCTCGACGGCGTGTCTGAGCTGCGCCTGCTGATCGGCAACACCACCAACCGCGAGACCCTAGAGCAGCTCGCCGAGGGCTATCGCCGGCTCGAGCGGGTTGAGGACGAGCTGGAGGCGCAGCGCTACACCTCGCGGGCGCGCTCTAGCCAGGCGGCGGCTGCCACCGAGGGCGATATCGCCGCCAGCGCGGCCCTGCTCGACCAAACCGATCGCGCCGAGCAACTGATCCTCTCGCTGGTCGAGCTGATCGCGCAAGGCAAGATCAAGGTGCGCGTCTACACCAGGGGCAGGCTGCACGCCAAGGCTTATATCTTTGACTATGGCGCGGTGCAGAACCTCCGCGGAGAGATCATCCCGCGAGAGGAGGCGGGCATCGGCATCGTGGGCTCCAGCAACCTCTCGCTGGCCGGCATCAGCAGCAACACCGAGCTCAATGTGCTGGTGCACGGCAACGCCAACCATGCGCAACTGGTGCGCTGGTTCGACGCGCTGTGGGACGAGTCAGAGGACTTTGACGAGCACCTGATGCGTGTGCTGCGGGCGTCGTGGGCGCTGGCCGAGGTGACGCCCTACGAGATCTACCTCAAGACGCTCTACGAGCTCACCAAAGACGGGCTGGAGGAGGATGTCGGGCAGCTCTCTCTGTGGGGCGGCGACATTCAGGAGCAGTTGGCCGATTTTCAGCGACACGCCGTGCAGCGGGCCATCCGGATGATCGACCGCCACCGGGGATGCTTTGTGGCCGATGTGGTGGGGTTGGGCAAGACCTACATCGGCGCCGCCGTCCTCAAGCACTTTGTCGAACGCGAGCGGGCCCGCCCGCTGATCATCTGCCCGGCCCCGCTGGTGAGCATGTGGGAGGAATTCAACGAGGACTATGACCTCAATGCCCGGGTGGTCTCGATGGGCATGTTGACCGAGGACGAGGTGATGGGGCCCGAGTGGATGCGCACCGATCCCCTCTACCGCAACCGCGATCTGGTGCTGATCGACGAGAGCCACAACTTTCGCCACACCGATAACCAGCGCTACCGCGTGCTATCATCCTACCTCGCCACAGACGAGCGGCGTTGCGTGCTGCTCACCGCCACGCCGCGCAACAGCTCACTGTGGGACATCCACAACCAGATCCGGCTGTTTCACCCCGCAGAGGTAACCGGGCTGCCCATCGATCCGCCGAACCTGCGCGAGTTTTTCGATTGCGTCGAGCGCAACGAGCGCCGGCTGCCAGAGCTCCTCTCGCATCTGCTCATCCGTCGAACGCGCCAGCACGTCTTGCGCTGGTATGGGTACGATGACGAGACCGATCAGCCGGTGGACCCCGAGCACTTTGAGCCCTATCGAGCGGGGCGCAGGCGGGCCTATATCAAGGTGGCTGGCGGCAAGCAGTACTTTCCCAGGCGAGAGCTCTACACCGTGCGGTACAGCATCGAAGAGACCTATGATGGGCTCTATGGCAAGATCAAAGACCTGCTGGATGGCGACGGTGACGCCCTGCGCTATGCGCGCTACGGCCTGCACGAGTATGTCAAGCCGGGCAAGGGGCAGGTCGAGCCCTACCGCTCGCTGAGCACCGCCGGGCGCAACCTGCGCGGGCTGATGCGGGTGATGCTGTTCAAGCGGCTGGAGTCGAGCGTGCAGGCCTTTCGCCTGACTGTTGACCGCATGCTCGAGAGCCATCGCGCCTTTCTGCTGGCCCTCGACCATGGCATTGTGGCGGCTGGCGAAGATGCCAGCGACCTGCTGCGAGGGGCTGGGGAGCTCACCGACCGCGAGCTGCTCAAGGCGCTCGAGCAGGTGACCGGCCAGTATGGCGTCGAGGATTTCCACGCAGAGGCGTTGCGCCATGCCATTGCCCATGACGTCGCGATTCTGGAACGGCTGCTCGAGCTGACTCGTCCCATCGGCCCGCAAGAGGATGACAAGCTCCAGGCCCTGTTGGATATGCTCCGTCAGCCACAGTTCCAGACCAAATGCCTGATCTTTACGCAATTCGCCGATACGGCCGACTATCTCTACGCGCACGTACACCCAGAGCACCCTGACAGCGAGGTGGTGAGCTCGGCCAGCGGCAGCAAAGGCGAGATCGTGGCGCGCTTTGCCCCCAAAGCCAATCGCTCCGCAGACCGGTTGCGCGGCACAGGCGCAGAGATTCGCCTGCTGGTCACCACCGATGTGCTCTCTGAGGGTTTGAACCTGCAAGACTGCAACACCATCATCAACTATGACCTGCACTGGAACCCGGTGCGCCTGATCCAGCGGCTGGGCCGTATCGACCGCATCGGCTCTGAGCACGACACCATCGTAGCGCACAACTTTTTGCCAGAGCTGGGCATCGAGGAGCATCTTGGCCTGTATGATGCCCTGCGCAACCGCATCGCAGAGATCCATCGAACGATCGGTGAGGATGCCGCCATCCTCGATCCCGACGAGCAGCTCAACGAAGACGCAATGTACGCGATCTATGCGGCTGGCGATCTGGGGCCTTTTGAGGAGGCAGAGGACACAGATGCCTACGTTGACCTGCACGAAGCAGAGGAAACGGTTCGCCAGTTGCGCGAGCAGCAGCCCGAGCTGTACCAGCGCATTGTGGCCATGCCCGACGGTGTGCGTTGCGGGCGAAGCTGCGATGACGGCTGCACGTACGTCTACTGTCGCGCAGGCGACTATCGGCGGCTTGTGCTGCTCGACGGCCACGGGGCCGAGCGAACACGGCAGACTCCAGCGGTGCTCAACTGGCTCAAGTGTCGCCCAGACGAGCCGGCCGTCGCTCTGCCGGCGGGCCACAATGAGCGGGTCATGGCCATCAAGCGTGACTTTGGCGACGAGGTGGCACGTCGCGCAGCCGAACGAACACGCGCTTCGCGGCGCACAAGGGCTCAGGCGTACGTTCTGGACGAGATGCGGCGCCTGTATGGTGAGACGCACAATGAGCAACTGCGGCAATCCATCGATCTGCTGGTGAGGGCCTTCAGTCGGCCCGTGGTGCGCCCGGCCGTGCGCCAGGCGCTCAGCCACCTGCAGCGCGATCAGGTGGTGGGGCTAGAGCTGGTGCGGGCGCTGAGGCAGATCCACAGCCAGTTCCGTTTAGACATGGACAGCCACCTGACCAAGGCGGGCGATGGCCAGGATGACCTGCCGGTGATCGTGTGCTCAGAGGGGGGCTCAGCGCCATGATGGCTGCTGGGTCTGGCTTGCACCAGCGCGGGGCAATGTACCGACATGGCGCCCATGGCCGTAGCCCATCCCTGCAGCCTGATACGGCTGGTTGAGCATCTCTCGCATCGCGCGTCACACAGCTTGCCTGTGCACTGCCCGCACCTGTTCCGGATGTTTGCTGCGGTTGCGTCTCGATATCGGGTGATCTCTGGGCATCAGCTCTCGATACGATTGCAGGCGATCGAATGCGATGCATTGACAACCACCCCCGCCACCGGATAGACTGGGCACCAATGTACGTCCGTTACACGGAGGTGAGGCCATGTCTGGGGGAGAGACCATCACAGGCGCCGGCAGCCGTTCGCTGGCCGAGCGCTTTAGCCTGGTGGCGTCGGTGCTCACCCGTGGGCAAAAGCTGATCACCGTCGACCAGGAGATCTTGACGGTGCAGGAGGCGACGACTCGACTGCGCGAGAGCGTGCAAGCAGCCTGCATCGCCGAAGAACGGCTGATCGCCATCCTGCGCCAGGAGGGGCTGCCGCGATGAACGGCCCCAGCGCCTATCAGTTGGACGTGCTCGCTCAGGCGATGCGGGGTGTGGCAGAAAGCGACGTCGCGGCCTACCAGGACCTCAAGCGCCTGTTTGCGGAAAAAGATGACGCAGGGCGAGGCGAGTTTCGGCGCGCTTTTGAGCGGTACTATGGCCTCTACGCGGGCGGGGTGACCCAGGCCTGGCGGGACCGCTACTTTGAGCTGCTGTTTGGGCTGACCCTCACAGAGGGTGCCGATCCCTACACGCCCCTGCTGCGGTCTCTGTATGCCATCCCGCGCCACAAGGGTGACTGCGCCCTCCAGTTCTCGTTCGTCTCCAAACTCGTCGCCATGCATGACGAGCGTTATCCGCTCTACGACCGCTATGTGAGCGGTTTCTTTGGGATAGCCCCCCCTGCCATCGGAGGACTCAGCTTTCGCATCGCCGGCTTTGTGGCCCACATGCAGTGGTTGCGTCAGACGTATGCCGCCTGGGCGCAGGACGCTGCCTTTCAGCAGGTGATCGCCTCGTTGAGGGACCGGTACCCATGCCTGCAGAGCGTAGCTGTCCCCCGCCTGGCAGACATGCTCGTGTGGGCAGCCGGCAAGAGCGGGCTGGAATGCCAACCAGAGACGGAGCAGCGTGCGTGACGCCTCGCATCTCCCAATCTCAGCTCGAACCCTACCGCAGCAGCGCCTGGC
>JAAYDS010000362.1 GCA_012729155.1 Chloroflexota bacterium
CCGGGTTGGCTGCTGACCGAAGATGCTCAAGAGGCCGCTGTTGGCGGGCTGCGGCCGTGGCGCATCGAAGGGTTGGGCATACCCGCTGGGGACCTGATCGAACTGCTGGTGGCCATGCCTTTGAGCGACGATGACGAGGCCGCCGACCATCGCCTGGGCGATGATCTGCGTTTCTGGGGCCTGGCCGCCAAGTTCGTGCTTGAGCTACTGGCTCGCCAACGCTATCTGCCTGGCATCGAGCTGAACGATGGTTCATCGCGCGCAGTGTGGCTCGCCAACCTCGATGACGAGCACGATGCGACCCGTTTTGAGCAGCTGGTGCTTGGCATGCCCTCGGCCTGTCGTGCTGTGGTGCAAGAGCGTGAGCTGGACCGTGACCTGCAGCACAGTGGCGCCGCCCCACGGCAACTGCTTGAGAGTTTCGTCAGCGAGCTTCTCGATCAGGCGGTGCGCAGCTGGGGCGCGCCGGCAGGGCGCCGTCAGAGCAGGCCTGCCCGCTCCAGCGGGGCTGGCAGCGAGCTGTCGCGCAACTGGTGGCGCGGCCTGCTGGGGGAGAGCGGCGAGCTGCGCGTTAGCCAGCGTCATCACGGCGAGCTGAATCGCTTCTATCAGGCCTGGAAGGGCTGGACGACGCGGACAGCAACCCACGAAGGCGCTTCGTTTCGCATCTGCTTTCGCCTGGAGCCGCCCAACATCGACGCCGGCGTGCAACACTGGCGTCTGGCTTACTTTTTACAGGCTACCGATGATCCCAGCCTGCTGGTGCCCGCGTGGGAGGTGTGGCGCGAAAGGGGCAACGCCCTGAGCTACCTCAACCGGCGCTTTGACAACCCGCAGGAGAAGCTGCTCGAAGGTCTGGGCGTAGCGGCCGATCTTTGTCCTGCCATCAGGCGCAGCCTGCGCGATGAAGCCCCCGAAGCAACGCTGCTCTCTGACCAGGAGGCGTTCAGCTTTTTACGCGAGATCGCGCGTCTACTCGAGGGCTCTGGCTTTGGCGTGCTGGTGCCCCCCTGGTGGAACCAACAAGACACGCGACTGCGCGTGCGGGCGAGGCTGGGGGGCATCGCCGATGCTGGCCGTAACGACGGCATGTTGAGCATGGACATGCTGGTCAGCTATGACTGGCAACTGGCGCTGGGCGACGAGGTGCTGAGCCGCGATGAGTTCGAGCGGTTGGCAGCGCTCAAGGCCCCTCTGGTGCAGGTGCGTGGCCGCTGGGTGTTGCTGCAGCCCGACCAGGTTGAGGCGGCAGTGGCATTCTGGGAAAAGCACCGCCAGCGAGAGCAGCTGCGACTGGGCCAGGCCCTCAATCTGGCGCTGGGCGCTACGGATGAGCTCGACGGTCTGCCCATCAGCGATGTTGATGTCGACGATGGCTTCTCACGGGTGCTCGACGTCTTGACGCAACGGCATGAGCTGACGCTACATGAGCCCCCTACAGAGTTTGTGGGCGAGTTGCGGCCCTATCAGCAAGTTGGCTTCTCATGGTTGGCTTTTCTGAGACAGCACGGCTTTGGCGCCTGCCTCGCCGATGACATGGGGCTGGGCAAGACGATCCAGGCCATCGCCCTGTTGCTGCACCTCAAAGAGTTTGGGCAGAATGGCGCCCCGTCGCTCGTCGTCTGTCCGACGTCGCTGGTGGGCAACTGGCGTCGCGAGATTCTGCGCTTTGCCCCAAGCCTGAAGGTGATGGTGCACCATGGCACTGGGCGCGCAGAGGGAGACGCCTTTTTGGAGCAGAGCCGCGCTCATGATGTGGTGATCAGCACCTACGGTCTGATGCGCCGTGATCTTGACGACCTGATGCAGTTGCAGTGGAGCAACGTGATCCTTGACGAGGCGCAGAACATCAAGAACCCGCTCACCAAGCAGGCACGCGCGGTGCGCCGCTTGCAGGCCAAGGGGCGCGTGGCGCTCACTGGAACGCCCATCGAGAACCGGCTGACGGAGCTGTGGTCGATCTTTGGCTTCTTGAATCCGGGCTATCTGGGCACCCACGCGGGCTTTCGACGTACCTTTGTGCTGCCCATCGAGCGCTATCAGGATCAGGAGGCCGTCGAGCGGTTGCGGCGGTTGGTGCGCCCCTTTGTGTTGCGGCGTGTCAAGACCGACCCACTGGTGATCGCCGATCTACCGGAAAAGTTCGAGCACAAGGTGTACTGCAACCTCACACGCGAGCAGGTGACGCTCTATGAGGCCGTGGTGCAAGATGCCATGGCAGCCCTGCGCGAGGAAAAGCTGAGCGAGCCGGGCATCCGTCGACGTGGCATTGTGCTGGCCATGTTGACGCGGCTCAAGCAGATCTGCGACCATCCGGCGTTGTTTCTCAAGGATGGCTCCGAACTCGGGCGGCGAGCGGGCAAGTATACACGCTTGTGCGAAATGCTCGAGGAGATTCTGGACTTGGGCGAGCGTGCCTTGGTCTTTAGCCAGTTCGCCGAAATGGGCAGGTTGCTGCAGGGCGATCTGGAGCGTAGGTTCGATCGCCAGGTGTTCTTTCTGCATGGGGGCACCCCTCAACAGCAGCGCGAGCGCATGATCCGTGCGTTTCAAGAGGATGCCCACGCGCCCAACATCTTTGTGTTGTCGCTCAAGGCTGGTGGCACCGGCCTCAACCTGATGCGTGCCAACCACGTCTTTCACTACGATCGCTGGTGGAACCCGGCGGTTGAGAATCAGGCGACTGACCGCGCCTATCGTATCGGGCAGCACCGTGATGTTCAGGTGCACAAGTTCATCTCGCTGGGCACGCTCGAAGAGCGGATCGATGCCCTCATCGAGAGCAAGAACGAACTGGCCGAGAACGTCATCGGCGATGACAGCACCTGGATCACCGAGCTGTCGACCGATGACCTGCGCGAGCTGGTAGAGCTGCGCGAAGAGGCGCTCGAGTCGGAGGATGAGCCGTGAACAATCTCTCGCTGAACGACAAGGGCGGGGCGCGCAGCTGGTGGGCCGCACAGTGGAACCAGGCTCTGAGCCGCTGGTTTGATCCCGAGCGTTTGGCCAGGGGGGGCAACCTGGCCAGACAAGGCCGTGTCTCTGATCTCTTGGTGCAGGTGGGTCAGGCGACGGCGCGTGTGCAGGGCACAGACGGTGTGGAACATGAGGTCCGTATCGAAGTGCGCTGCTATTCTGATGAACAGTGGCAGCGCCTCGTGAGCGTGTTGGCTGGGCAGGCCATGTATACAGCGCAGCTGCTGAACGGCGAGATGCCCCATGAGATCGACGCCGTCTTCCGTTCGGCAGGCGTGTCGCTCTTTCCTCGCGGGGCTATGGAGCTCAGCAGTGATTGTACGTGCGCCGAGTGGGTGCGCCCCTGCTCTCATGTGGTGGCGGTCTGCCACAAATTGGGCGAGATGCTGGATGCTGATCCCTTCATCCTGCTAGAGTTGCGCGGCCGCGCCCGCGAGCAGGTAATGGCAGATCTGCGCGCCGAGCGCGCGGAGCGTTTGGGCAATGGCGATAGCGCCGCGATGCATGAGGGCGAAGCGCGAGCCGCCTCGCTTGATGTAGACCCCGAGACTTTCTGGCGGATGGGCCCCGCTCTGGAGGATCTGCAGGTGCGCGTGAGACCACCCGAAATCGAAACCGAACTGGTGCGTATCCTGGGCTCTCCTGATTTCGCGGGCGATGCTGGCCTGATGGAGGCACTGGAGCAGGTCTATGAGCGAGTGACCCGACGAGCGCTGCGCCTTGCTTACGAGGGTGAGGCACAAGATGACGCTGGAGCGATTGGACATGATGAGGGCTTTGCGCCTACATTGGCTTGGCGACAGGAATCAGAGGAGGGTTTGACATGACCACACTCGGCGTATTGGTGGGCAATCGTGGCTTTTTCCCTGCGCACCTGTGTGAGAGCGGGAGAGCTCGCATTCTCAAGGTCCTTGAGGAAGAGGGCATCAACTATGTGGCCTTGCCACCCGATGCGACGCGCTATGGCGCCGTGGTGACCTATGAAGACAGCAAACTCTGCGCCGAGCTCTGGAAGGCTCACCGCGAGGAGATCGACGGTATTCTGGTGACGTTGCCCAACTTTGGCGAGGAGCGTGGTATTGCTGATGCCATCCGCCTGGCGGGGTTGGATGTGCCGGTGCTTATCCATGCCTTTCCCGATGAACTCGACAAGATGGATGTCAACCATCGCCGTGACAGCTTTTGTGGCAAGATGTCTGCCTGCAATAACCTGCGGCAATATGGCATCAAGTACAGCCTGACAACACTGCACACCGTCGAGCCCGAGTCAGAGAGTTTTCGTCAGGACTTGAAGAACTTTGCCGGTGTCTGTCGAGTCGTCAAAGGCCTAAGGAACGCCCGTTTTGGGCAGCTCGGCGCACGACCGGCTGCCTTTATCACGGTACGATACAGCGAAAAGCTGCTCGAGAAGGCGGGCATCTCGGTCGAAAGTATCGATCTGTCCGAGATCTTTGGACGAGCATGGAAGCTGGCAGACGACGATGTCGCCGTGCAGAACAAGTTGAGCGAGATCAAGGCCTACCTTGGTGTCGAGGGTATTCCCGGCGACGCACTACTCAAGATGGCCAAGTTTGCGCTGGCCTATGAGGCGTGGATTGCCGAGACCGAGCTGGTAGGTACAGCGGTGCAATGCTGGACGTCGATGGAAGAGCACTATGGGGTGGTGCCATGCACCATCATGAGCATGTTGAGCAACAAGCTCTTGCCCAGTGCGTGCGAAACCGACATCGCAGGTCTGGTGGGCATGTATGCCATGGTATTGGCCTCGGGGCGTCCCAGCGCGCTGCTCGACTGGAACAACAACTATGCCGATGACCCTGACAAGGGCGTGGTGTTTCATTGCAGCAACCTGCCGCAAGACGTCTTTGGCGGCGAAGCCAAGATGGACTATCAGGAGATCATCGCCGGCTCAGTGGGCAAAGAGAACACCTATGGCACTATCGTGGGCCAGATCAAGCCGACGCCGCTCACCTACTGCCGCGTGTCGACAGATGACGAGAGCGGGCGAATCCGCGTGTATCTGGGCGAGGCAGAGATCACCGATGATCCGGTGGACACCTTTGGCGGCTACGGCGTGATCAAGGTTCCCAACTTTCAGGGGCTGCTCGGCCACATCTGCGAGAACGGTTACGAGCACCATGTGGCTATCAACCCCACTCGCGTGGCCGCCATCATCAATGAGGCCATGGGCAAATACCTGGGCTGGGACGTCTACTACCATCGCGGCTAGCGGCCCCAGCTTTACGCGAGCAGAGCAAAAGAGCCCGCCTCGTGAGAGGCGGGCTCTTGTCAACCAGGCAGCGATCAGCCGCCGAAAAGGCTAAAGCGAGCAACAAGCGGCGCAAAGACGGTGGCCACCAGCGACATCACGGTGATGAGCGTGTTGAGCGAAGGCCCAGCGGTGTCTTTGAACGGGTCGCCAACGGTATCGCCCACCACAGCGGCTTTGTGGGCATCGGTGCCCTTGCCGCCGTAGGCGCCATCCTCGATGTACTTTTTGGCATTGTCCCATAGGCCGCCGGCATTCGCCATCAGCAGGGCAAAAAGGATGCCGGTCACGATCGAGCCAGCCAAAAAGCCACCCAGGGCGCTGGCGCCAAAGAGCACGCCCACCACGATCGGCGTGATCAGTGCCAACACCGCCGGCAGAATGAGCTCTTTGAGGGCGCCCTGCGTGGCGATGTCAACGCACCGCGCCGAGTCGGGCGGGACCTTGTTCTCCAGCAGGCCAGGGATGTCGCGGAACTGACGACGAATCTCCTCGACCATCAGGTAGGCGTTGCGGCTGACCGAGAGCATCAGCAGGGCAGAGAAGAGAGGCGGCATCATGGCGCCCACAAAGATGCCAACCATCACCAGCGGGTCTTGCAGGCTGAGATTGACGGTGACGCCGGCCATCTCGACCGTTTCCACATAAGAGGCGAACAGCGCCAGCACGGTCAGTGCAGCAGCACCGATAGCAAAGCCCTTGGTAATAGCCTTGGCCGTGTTGCCGGCCGCATCGAGACGGTCGCACACGGCGATTGTCTCCTCGTCCAGGCCGCCATACTCGGCGCAACCCTTGGCGTTGTCGACGATGGGGCCGTATGCGTCGGCCGACACGATCATACCGGTGATCGAGAGCATGCCCACAGCCGCGATAGACACGCCATAGGTGCCGGCGATGCCAAAGGCCTCAGCCAGGAACCAGGCAGCTACCATGGCCACACAGATGCCCACGATCGAGGGCACGATGCTGAGCAGGCCGTAGGAAAAGCCATCGAGAATAAGCAGCGCCGGGCCCGTCTGGGCGGCATGCGCGGTGCTCTGGACGGCCTTTTGGTCGATGTCGGTGAAAAAGTCCGAAGTAAAGCCGATCACCACTCCGGCCAGCAGGCCTGCGAGGGTCGGCCAGAAGACGCCCTGCCAGTTGCCGCCAAAGGGCAGCACCAGCGACACACCCAAGAGCAGCACGGCGAAAATGGCTGTCGTCGCAATCGTGCCCGTGTTGAGGGCTCGACCGGGGTCGCTCGTCTCTTTGCGGCCAGCCACAAAGAACATGCCACCGAACGAGGCAAAGATGCCGGCCGCGCTCAGCAGCAGCGGGAAGATGACATAGGGCGTCGGGTCGCCAGAAGTGATGCCAGACGCGCCCAGAATCATCACCGCGACCACCGAGGCCACGAACGAGTCAAGAATGTCGGCGCCCATGCCTGCCACGTCGCCGACGTTATCGCCAACGTTATCGGCGATCACAGCCGGGTTGCGCGGGTCGTCCTCAACCAGGCCAAACTCGACTTTGCCAACCAGGTCGGCGCCGATGTCGGCGGTCTTGGTGTAGATGCCACCACCGGCCTTGGCCAGCAGAGCCAACTGGCTCGCGCCGAATGAAAAGCCCAGCACCACATGTGGGTCGCCCCAGATCATGTAGATGATCGTCATGCCGATGAGGGCAAAGCCGACCACCGAAAAGCCCATCACAGCGCCGGCATAAAAGCCAACCGGCAGCGCTTTGACAAGACCGTCGCGGGCCGCCCAGGCCACGCGCGCGTTGGCGCGGGTCGAGACGTACATGCCCGAGTATCCCGCTGCAGCTGAACAGGCCGAGCCCACCACAAAAGCGATGGCCACCTTCCAGCCCAGGTCAGGCACCAACAGGATGATGATTGTGATGACGATGGCGAGCACACCCAGCGCCTGGTACAGACGCTTGAGATAGGTCGCCGCGCCTTCCTGGATGCGTCCGGAGAAGAACGCCATCTTTTCGCTCTCGTTCTCTTGCTGCATAACCCAGCGAAAGAGCGCGAGGGCGAGGCCGATGGAGATCACTCCGGAGATCAATGCGACGATCTCCCAAAGCAACATGTCAGCCTCCTACAGTGGAAATGAGTACTGAATGGGGTGACAAACCACCCCAGGGCTCACAACGCTGCAAACGTCGCCGACAAGGAAGCCACGCAACGAACATGGATGCTGCACTCCCCATAGCCAGCCAGTTTGATATCATACTGCCTGCTTGGTGAACTGTCAAAAGCTATCATCGTGTTACCTGCTCTGTCTGCAGGGCCTGGCGTTGGCGTCACAACTCTACTAGATGCTGGGTAGCGCAAAACGGTCGTCCGTGTCTGCAATCCAGGCGGCCAGCCGATCCTGCAGACGTGCGCGTTCATGGCGAAAGCGCGTGTTGAACGCCAGGTTGGCCAGCTCATAGGGGTCGTCGTAAAGATTGTAGAGGCCCCAGGGCTGCCCTTCGAGGACTACATACTTCCAGCCATCGGCGGTGACGATGCCGCGCCAAGAGCGGTCGAGGCTGTCAGCATGGCCTGTTGGCACCGGGGCCTGGATGTAGGCCGAATCAGGCGCGGGCGTGGCCACTCGGGTTCTGATACGATGCCCCGAGTAGTCGTTGCCGACCATCCAGTCGGGCTTGTCGATACCACAGAGCCCCAGTGTGGTGGGTGCGATATCTACATGATTGAGCAGTAGTGGTGTCTCACCCTCGATGTGCGCATAGCGGGGTATGTGCCCGCTGATGATAAAGGGGATGCGCAGGCACTCTTCCCACGGCGCTGTCTTGCGGAACTGACCGTGCGAGCCATGGAGATCGCCATGGTCTGAGAAGAAGAGCAGATGCGTGTTGTGGGCGAGGTTCAGCTCGTCGAGGGCGGTGCGTAGACGCCCCACGTTCCAGTCGAGATTTTCGATCATGGCATAGTAGCCGGCTAGCTCACGGCAGGCCTGTTCACGGAGGCGCGGCACATCGGGCACGTTGGGCCTCAGCGCAATGCGACCCGGCGTGTGGCGTCGCATCCAGGTCTCGGGCGCCACGTAAGGATCGTGCGGCGGCTGCACCGATAGCACCAGGAAAAACGGGGTTGCGGGGTGCTGTGCCAGGCCGCGTAACCGCTCGATGGCCAGGTCGGTCAGGGCATCGGCCTCGTAGCCCGGCAGGCGATAGGGCGTTGCCTCAGCGCCCACGTCGCCATGCACCCAGCAATCCCATTGACTGTTGTTGTTCTCATAGCCCAACCAGTCATCAAAGCCGCCGCGTCGTTCGGGCGGTACGATGTGCAGGGCCGCGCGCCCTTCGCTCTCATGAAAGCCGTCAAGGTGCCACTTGCCCAGATACACAGTACGGTAGCCCTCTGCCCTCAAGGCGTGGGCAATGGTCTTGCTCTCGGGCGGCATGCGGTACTCGTGCCCTGGCACACATTGATGAGGATAGCGGCTGGTCAGCAAAGAGCCGCGAAAGGGGCAACAGAGGGGGTACCCACACACGGCCTGAGTGAAGCGCAATCCCTCGGCGGCCAGGCGATCGAGGTTGGGCGTGGACACGTTGGGGTCGCCGGCGCATCCCAATGCCTGGGCACGGTGCTGATCGCCAAAGACCCAGATCACGTTCGGCCGTGAAGCACCTAACATGGCGTCCCCTCTCTTGCACGGGCGAGCTGCGGCCAAAGTATAGCCGCGGCCTGATGCCCTGTCTACGCGTGTCGGCGCGCAAACGGCCAGCAAGGCGGTCTGTCAGGGCGCCCCCAAGACGCCCTGACACGCCCGCTATGGCAAGAGCGCATCGTCTATATGCGATTAAACGCATTCGTTGAGGCCTCATCTATGGCAGGAATGTCCAGCGCTCAGCCCTGGATGGATTTTCATGCTGTTTTATATGGTTTGATGAGATATATGGCAAAATATTGGTTGCGCTATCCAGTGTTCATTTGACATGCACGATAATGTGGACAATAGTATCGATGATATTCGATAGATCGCATAGTTGGGGGGTACCGCATGACCGAGGCCTATACTGCGCTGCAAAGTCTTGCGCAGGTTTTTGCTCACCGCACCCGTCTGCGCATTCTGGATATTCTGGCTCGAGATGAGGCGTGTGTCTGTCACTTGACGAACATCCTGGGTGAGGCGCAGGCGCATGTCTCGCAGCATCTGCGAGTGCTGCGGGATAACGGACTGGTGGTCGATCGTCGCCATGGTGTGATGGTCTACTATCGCCTCTCCGACGCACGCGCGACGGCCGTCATAAGCCTGCTCAAAGACCTGCGGCGTGCTGCGGGTGCAGAGGATGTCTATCCCGCTGTGCCGCCCCTACCTGTGGCGGGCTGTCCTTGCCCTCACTGTGCCGCGGCGTCTACCTCCACAGCCAGAGAGTGCTGCTGATGGCAATACTGGGGCGCATCCCCGCGCTGCTGCAGGGTGGATTGGGCAATCTGGCGGCTTATCTGGCGGCGCACGTGCTATTGTGCTTGCTGCCGGCGTTCTTTATTGCTGGCGGGCTATCTGCCCTGGTGCCTCAGGAGGCCATCACCAGGTATCTGGGGCCAAAGGCACCCAAAGTTGTGTCATACCCGGCCGCAGCGCTGGGCGGCCTCGTATTGGCGGTCTGCTCGTGTACGATCATGCCCCTTTTTGCCGGCATCCATCGTAAAGGGGCCGGCCTGGGGCCGGCCATCACCTTTCTCTTTGTAGGGCCGGCCATCAACATACTGGCCTTTACCTATACGGGCGTTGCCATCGGCATGGACATCGCTGTGGCCCGGTTGGTGCTTGCGGTTGTGTTTGGCGTAGGCATTGGCCTGATTATGGCCCTCACCTTCCGGCAGCGCAGCGACGATGCGCCTGTCACCGCGACGGCCTTTGGCGGCCATGCCAGCGTCGAGGGTAGGGTGTGGGTGTTTATGCTGCTGCTGCTGGCTGTGCTCATTGCGGGCACGCTGCAGGTGGCGCCGCTAACGAATAGCCATGCCACGCTCACGCTGCCCGTGAGGGGGCTCGATGAGCTGGAAGCAGCGCTGGCGCGCCTGGTGCCCGCCGATGCCGATGCCGGTATCGAGGGAGTATCGGCACAGGGAGCGATGCTCATCGTAATGTTGGGTTTGCTAGCGCTAACGGCGTGGCGAGGGCTCGGGCGTGTCGACGAAGGCTACAACGGCTGGACATGGGCTACGCTGGTGTTGATCGTACTGACGTTGCTGTTGGCGGGCGCCCACATCACGCCTGCTGGTGGCGCCGTGCAGGTGGGCATCACCGGCAAGATGATCGCTGTGGCCCTGGGCGCCACAGGTCTGGTGTTGGTGGGCTGGGGCTGGTTCGAGTCGTACGAGTTGCAGCAGTGGCTATGGGAAACCTGGCGTTTCGTGAGGCAGATCTTTCCGCTGCTCATCATCGGGGTGTTCTCCGTTGGGGTGATCCGAGGCCTGATTCGACCAGAGTGGATCCAGGCGTTGGCCGGGCGCAACTCGCTGGCTGCTAATCTGGTAGGCGTGCTATTTGGCGTGTTCATGTACTTTCCCACGCTGGTTGAGGTGCCCATTGCGCGCATGTTCCTGAGCCTGGGCATGCACCGTGGGCCACTGCTGGCCTATCTTATGGCCGATCCAGAGCTGAGCCTGCAGAGCATCCTGATTACATCCAGCGTAATCGGCAAGGCCAAAGCGTGGGTCTATGTAGGCTGGGTGACGCTGTTCAGCACTCTGGCGGGGCTCGTGTTCGGCGCCTGGACTGACGGCGCACCCCTATGGGCTTTGGCCTTGTACGTCTCGGGCGGACTGCTCGTGTTGGCGGCTATGCTGTGGAGGGCTAGTCGACGTCAGGCTGCTAGAGGCCCGTTGGCGACGATTGAATAGTAGAGCGATGGAGGCAAAGATGATCACGATCAAGGTGTTGGGCAAGGGTTGTCCCAAATGCGAGCGTTTGGATCAGCTGGTGCACAGCGCACTGCAGGAGCTGAGCATCGGCGATGCGACGGTCGAGCATGTGCGCGATCTGGATGCCATTTTGGCTTACCCCATCACGAGCACACCCGGCCTGGTGATCGATGAGCAGGTCAAAAGCTCGGGACGGCTGCCGCGCAAAGAGGAGATCGTTGGCTGGTTGCGTGAGATCGCTCCGCTGCCATAGCGGCACGTAGCCCGGAGCCGCTTTGACGCAACGGTCTAAACGTGGCATCGTGCCGGCAAAGAGCATCTTTGTGGAGGCGCACTATGCATCATGGGCCGCATCGTCTGGGCATGGTCTCACCAAGCGACTGGGGCTTGGCGCCGGCGACGCGAGAGGCGTTGGCTCCGTGGACGCAGATCGGGCTTGACAGCGACGTCTGGGAAGAACGAGCCCGCCAGGCCACCTATCACTGGCTCATGAGCAATTGGCGCGATGAGGTGGGCGCCTTCGCCGGCCATTACAAGGCCCTTGCGCGAGTGTATGAGGACCCACAACTTACCAACCTGATCGCCCCCTGGCAATGCCTAGCGGCGTACGATCGCTTTGGTGATGATGAGCTCCTCATCAAGGCCCGCCGCGCCGCAGACTGGCTCTATGGCACCGCCGTAGAGACGCATCCGATGAGTGTCGTCATCGGCGGCGTGCACGATGCCTGGCGGCCTGATGAGCTTTGGACCAAGTTCACGGCCGAGTTGGTGCTACTCAACCTGGGGCTCTACACACGCTTGCACCAAGACACCTATCTAGCGCGCGCCATCGAAGGCGGCGGCTTTGTGGCGCAGGCCGAGCGACATGGCTTTGCCTGCAAGTATGAACAACGCCACGCTCGTTGGATCACCCGCGGGTGGCAGTCGTTTGGGCGTGCCTTTGCCGCCCTGGCAAATCTGCATGTGGTCACGAGAGAGGACCGCTGGTTGACCCATGCAATTGCCTGGGCAGAGATGGCGCTGAGCATCCAAGCGAATGATGGCAGCTATTATCTGATCGACGACGAGTACTATAGTACCGATCTGGCCGCAGACGAGCTGCGGGCGCTGGTGGGCGCGTTTGAGCTCACCGGCAGGGTCGAGTTCTGCAGCGCAGCTATGCGTTTTGCCGACTGGCACCTGCGCATGCAGCGAGAGGATGGCTCTTGGTGGCTCACGATGGACCGCTCTGGCAACATCGTCTCGCCCTACGTGGGCCCCGGTGACATCCCCAACATCGCTGTTGCGCTGTTACGTTGTCACCGCGTCACCTGCGAACGGCGCTACCTCACGAGCGCGCTGCGCGCCATGCGCTATGCCCTTGCGCAACAGCTCACGCCAGCCGATGGCTCACCTTTCGTCGACGATCCCAATGCGGTATGGGGCTACTGGTCATGGGACCCGCGCTATGACCACACCATGTCGGGCGATCAGATTACTCATCTGGCGCGGGGCATCTGGTTTACGCTGGATTATCTGGCGGGGCTGGGCGCCGATCAGGCCCGAGCCGACGTCGCAGCGCTTCACGACGAGGGCTTTGCGTTCTAGGCCGGCTGCCGTCACGGTTGGCGCGTGTGACCCGAGTCACTGCAGCTGCTACCGATCCATGCTATGCTGCTAGATGACGATGGCTCAACGATGGTCGTATAGCGTTGTGTCGTTCATTAGGAGGTATGCAGATGGAACCACGAGCGATTCGGCCTGGCGTACAGTGGCTTGGTGCGGTTGATTGGGATCGGCGCTTGTTCGATTCGCTCATTCCCTTGCCCGATGGCACCAGCTATAACGCCTACCTCATCACTGGCAGCGACAAGACGGCCTTGCTCGACAGTGTCGACCCGGCCAAGGCTGATACGCTGTTGGCGCAGCTCGAGGGCGTGGAGCGCATCGACTATGTCATCGCGCACCATGCCGAGCAAGACCATTCGGGCACCATTCCGCTGGTGCTCGAGCGCCACCCTGAGGCCACTGTGCTGGCCACTGCCAAGGGCGTCGAACTGCTGGCCCAGCATCTGCCCATTCCTGTTGAACGCTTCCGCAAAGTGGCCGATGGCGAGGTGCTTTCGCTGGGCGACAAGACGTTGACCTTTGTGCATACGCCCTGGGTGCACTGGCCTGAGACGATGGTGACTTTTCTCACCGAGGAGCGCATCCTATTCTCGTGCGACTTTTTCGGTTCGCACCTGGCCACGAGCGACCTCTTTGTGACCGATGAAGGGCAGGTCTACGAGGCGGCCAAGCGCTACTATGCCGAGATCATGATGCCCTTCAGGCGCATCATCCAGCGTAACCTGGCCAAGCTCGAGCCCTATGACATCGCCATGATTGCACCGAGCCATGGGCCTATCCATGGTCGGCCGGCATTCATCGTCGACGCCTATCGCGATTGGGTCAGTGAAACGCCCAAAAATGAAGTGGTGATTCCCTATGTCTCGACCCATGGAAGCACCACCAAAATGGTCGATCGTCTGGTGACAGCGTTGGTGGCGCAGGGCATCAAGGTGCACCAGTTCGACCTGCCTGTGACCGACATCGGCAAGCTGGCGATCTCGCTGGTGGATGCCGCCACGATTATCCTGGGCACGCCTACGATTCACGTTGGGCCCCATCCGGCGGTGTTCTATGCGGCACACCTGGCCAACGCGCTGCGCCCCAAGGCTCGCTTTGCCTCGGTGATTGGCTCTTATGGATGGAACAGCAAGGCGATCGAGCAGATTGCCGCGCTTATACCTGATCTCAAGGTCGAACTGCTAACGCCGGTGTTGGCCAAAGGGCGCCCCGTTGCCGATGACCTGGCCGCCGTCGATCGTCTGGCCGCCGAGGTAAGTGAACGCCACCGCGCTCTGTTTGGCCAGTCGTAGCAGGCCGCTTCGCGTCGGCAAGCGGCCATGCTCGCTTACGCCAACCGAATGCTCTGAATGCAGAGTACGCCCAGACAAGAGGAGAGGATGATGCCCAACCCCCTGACGCCGGCACTGGTCACGTTCTTGCACGATCTGTTTACCGCTATCTGGATAGGAGGCATGATCAGCCTTGGGCTGGTTACGCTGCCGGCCATCAGAGCTCAACTCGGCCAGGGGCCCGAGACCCAGAGGTTGGTGCAGGCTATCTTTCGGCGACTGTCTGTGCTGGCCAAGGTTAGCATCGTTGGGCTCATCGTGACTGGCCTGTTGCTATCGCGCCGGGCGACGCTCTGGCAGGGGCTGTTCAGCACGGGCAATGTGTACTCGTTGGTGCTCACCATCAAGCACGTGGTGGTCATCATGATGGTTGGCATCGCTGCTGTGCGCGCCTCAGTGCTGTCGGCCAACCGGCCACTCAAGCCCAGCAGAAACCGATTGCTGGCCGCGTTGTTGCTGGCCAACATCGTACTGGGCATCGTTGTGCTGGCGCTGAGCGCCTATGGCGCCGTGATCAACAACGTGTGCGTGGTGCCGCGCTAACACTGACATCAACGCAAGATGCCGCCCGCGATATACCATCGCGGGCGGCATCTTGCGGCATGCTGGCGCCGTCTGCTCAGCGAGCAGCGGCCAGTACCTCTTGCTCGGTAAAGACGTCCAATAGAACCTCACCCACGCCACCGCGATCGTGGTCATGCACGGCGTAGATGACACCGTCAGGCGCTTGCACCGCGTCGGGATAGGAAACGCGGTCACGTGGATCGAGCTCCAGCCCACCTACAAACGTGCGGTCGTCGTGGGGCAGGCTGACATACACACGCAGCCCCTGGCGCCGCGTAGGGTGGGGCGTGTTGATGAGCAATAGCCGCCCCGACGACAGCCTGCGGACGAAAAAGCGTGCCCCAGGGTTGACGATCTCACTGGGCCGGCCCTTTGACCAGGTGACGCCGCCGTCCTCTGAATCGCTCTGCCACAACACGCCGCTGCCTGTACGGATCAGCATCCAGAGGCGACCGTCGCGTCCCTCAACGACCATACATTCGAGCGCCCAGCGCGGCGCCTCGACAGCGCCGTGCAACGACCAGGTCTGTCCTCGGTCGGTAGAGATGGCCACTCCCTGTAGCTGTTCACAATCGGGCCACCATGTGGTGGTGGGCGTCTGCTGAGCCCAGGTGATGGGCAGTAGCCATGCGCCTGTCGAGAGCACGGTCGGCTTGTTCAGGCGAAAGGCGAATGGCACGCCCAAGTCGATAGCGCGTGGCTCACTCCAGAGCGGGTTGGGCACGGCGGCATCGTCGGCGTTGCGTAACCACACGCCAAAATGGCCTTGCTCAAGACTGGCCTGATTGTAGAACAGCCACAATCGGCCGTCCGGATCGTGCCAAAGGGCTCCATCGTAAGAGCGGACACCGTGTATCGCCGGCACGGCCATAGCAGGCCGCGACCAGACAGCCTCGCCAGCTGCCCGGGTCGTCAGTGCAACATAGTTCTCGATGGTTGGCTCGAAAGGTCCACCGGTCATCAAGGCGCACCAGAGGCGACCGTTCGCCGCGCGCTCGATGGCGGGCACGCCCTGCCAGGGGCGGCCCGAGGCGGTAGAGATGATCTCGCGGTGCATGGCGCTGCTCCCCCCTGGCGATGTTGTGAGGCTAATCTAGCGGCGTATCAGTATAGCGTCAAGGACATCTGCAGCTTGACAGAAACAGGTATCAGCACTATACTCCCTTTCGTCACTAATCGTGCCAATTCGTGACAAAAAGGAACGCTTTGGTGCTAAAACAGGATATGACTGCCCCCAAGATGACGCGCGTTGCTGTGCGTGTGCCTCACACCACGCTCGAGCAGATCAACGATTGGGTCGATGCCCTGGGCGTGCGGCGTTCGCACTTTTTGGGGATCGCCCTGGTCGCTGGCGTGCGGTCATTGATGCGAGCCAGCGCGCTGGACCTTTCGTGGCCTGCCCCGGCTGACGAGCCAGAGCAGCCAGAGGAAGATGCTGGTATGGGGCGAGATGCGCCCTATGCCGCTGAGGTTGAGGCTCTGAGCGCACTGGTCAAGCAGCTGGAGGCCAGCGTCCTGCTACTGCAAGCCAAGGTGGCGAGTCTCGAGGGCGAGGCCCGCGAGACGCCCTGACTCGCGCATTACGCCGTGGCACTACCGTTCGAGGAAGGGGATGCACATGGCCAAGAAAGCAGACAAGAAGAAAAAGAACAAGGGCAAGAAGGGCAACTAGGCCCTATCGTTGCCGCAACGTCAGAAGGCCCTGCAACTGCTTGCAGGGCCTTCTGACGTTGAACGACAACCGTGGCGTAACATTTTTCAGGCGGTGCGCAATCGCGGCTTGCGCTGCCAGGGTACCATCCAGTACAATTGATGGCAACGAACATGACACTGGGGGGCAGCCGCATTGGGAAACGTCTGGATTGCTCTTGGCCTGACAGCCCTGGCTGGACTGGCGACCGGCGTTGGCAGTGTGATCGCCTTTCTGGTCAAGCGCACTGACCGCCGCTTTCTTTCGATCGCCACTGGCTTTTCGGCTGGGGTGATGCTGTATGTCTCCTTTGTCGAGATCCTTGTAAAGGGCCAGGAGGCGCTTGTAGCGGCCTATGGTGAGCGTTTGGGGTCGTGGGTCAACGTGGCTGCCTTTTTCGGGGGCATCCTGATGATCGGCCTGATCGACAACCTGATCCCCTCGGCCACCAACCCGCATACGCAGCACACACCACAGGAGATCGACCCTCTGGCCGATCCTGATCGGCCTCTACCCGACTTTGACGCCGTCGCAGCAGACCAGCGCCCTGTCCCCGGCGCGCACGATCATCGCGTGGATCATTCTCACCTTATGCGCATGGGGCTCTTTACGGCGTTGGCCATCGCGATTCACAACCTGCCCGAGGGGCTGGCGACGTTCTTGACTGCCTTACAAGACCCAGGGCTGGGTGGGGCAATTGCCCTTGCCATCGCCCTGCACAACATCCCTGAGGGCATCAGTGTGGCGGTCCCGATCTTTTATGCCACCGGTAGCCGCAAGAGGGCCTTTGCCTTGTCAATACTCAGTGGGCTGGCCGAGCCCGTGGGCGCGGTCATTGCCTACCTCGGTCTTGTGCTGATCTTTGGTGGCTCTGCTCATGCCATTCCAGGGCAGCTCATGGGAGTGCTCTTTGCAGGCGTAGCTGGCATCATGGTCTATATCAGCGTAGACGAACTCTTGCCCACCAGCAGGGCGTTCGGCCGTGGCCATGATAGCATCATGGGGCTTGTGGCCGGCATGGCAGTGATGGCTTTGAGCCTGCTGGTGATGTAGCCATTGGCCACAGGGTGCCGAGAAAATGAGCAAGGGGCGGCCTAGCGGCCGCCCCTTGTGGCATCTAGACGAGCCCCAGGAAGCGCAGGGCGTTCTCGCCCAGCCAGCGCCGTTCCGTCTCGGCAGGGGCGCCCAGTTGCTGGTGTAGTAGCTGCCGGTCGCTACGTAATACGTCTACGCCATGTTCGTGGATGCCCGTGCCCACCGAGTCGCTGCCCCACAAGATGTATTCGTCGCCCGCGAAAGAGAGCGTCTTGCGTAGGGCGTCCTCGCGCCAGGCGGGCGGTGTCCCCGGTGTGGTGTCGATCCACATCTGATGCGGGTGCTCACGCCCTTCGCTATTGAGCGCGCGAAAGCGCCCATAGAGCGCCAGGCACTCGTCGACCCACGGCCACGAGATGTGCGCCAGGGCAAAGCGCACTTTGGGAAAGTGCAGCAGCGGCTCCCAGAACACCGGGCGGTTAAACCGCGAGCTGTCGCCGTGAAAGTAGAGGATGCCCGAGTGAAAGATGATCGGCGCGTTGAGCTCGCCGGCCTTTTCGTAGACCGGAAAGACGGTCTCATCGCATGGATACCAGTGGTTGGCGATCATCTTGACGCCGGCAAAGCCTTTGTCGGCGATGGCGTACTCGAGCTCCTGGACGGCGCCGGGCAGGGTTGGCTCGATCCAGCAAAAGGGCAAGATGCGGTCTGGCGCCTCGGCGGCAATGCGCGCCAGCCAATCAGTGGCCTCGCGCATAGCCCAGCGTTTGGACAGTTCATCGGTCTCGGGTGCTGGGGCGAACAGGCAGCACTTGTCGATGCCAGCAGCATCCATGCCGTCGAGCACCGCCTTGGCGGTCTCTTCGCCAAACGCATGCACGTGGATGTCGATGATCATCATGACCTCCAGAGAACCAGGCTGGTGCGAGTGTAGCCCCGGGTGTGAGCATTAGCAACTGTCATGTCGATCAGGGCAAAGTGGAATGCAGCGGTCCAACCGCTGACAACCTGCGGTGCGGGCTGCGACTGATCCGCTCGGCAATCGTGTATACTCGCGTTCAGGTGCAAATGCAGGAGATAAACATGAAACTCGCATTCTCGCGATTGAGCGACGTCAACCCTGCTGAGTGGGTAGCTTTGCTCACCCATCCTCTGGTGCGGCGGCACATGCCGCTGTCTGGCGCGACGATGACGCTATCTGAGGCGCGCGATTGGGCTGCGGCCAAAGACCGGCAATGGGACGCCTTCGGCTATGGCCCCTGGGCTCTATTTGCTGATGGCGAGCTCGTGGGTTGGGGCGGGCTGCAAGATGAGGATGGTGAGGCCGATCTAGCCCTGGTGCTGCATCCTGATCATTGGGGCAAGGGGCCGGCCTTTGCTCGTGAGATTATCCGGCGCGCCTTTGAGGAACTGGGGCTGGCGTCAATCACGGCGCTCTTGCCTCCTTCGCGCACGCGCGTCAAGGGCATGCAGCGTCTGGGCTTTGAGTTCGACAGTGAGGTGTGGGTCGATGGTGAGCGCTTTGTTCGCTATCGGCTCTTGCGGCCCGCCGCTGGGCAGACTGAGAACCACCAGATGCCAGGCGACTAGAGCATTTTCAGCTGTTGAGCTGCGCTGGTCGGCGGCCGACGTGGGTGGGGTTCGTATGGAGCCAGGCGGTCAGCGATGCCATGACGCAAGCGCTCCTCGTGAAAGGCATCCCAGAGCTCTGCGGCGCGCGGACAGGCGCATTCGTAACGCAGCCCGTACGTGCGCTCATAGCGTTGCCGAAGCCCGGCAAAGCTCGCGTCGAGCTGGGTATAGAACCAGTCGCGCGAGCCCTCACGCATCGTGGTGCCCATGGCAGCCAGAGCGTAGGTGGCGCCGGCGTCGGCCGCCCTCTGTACAATCGCGCGGATCGACGCAGGATCATCTTCGATGAACGGCAGGATGGGCATCAGCAGAGCGCCCACCTCAACTCCAGCACTGGCCAGCTTGGCCATGGCGGCCAGGCGTCGGCTCGGGGAGGGGGCGAGCGGTTCGACGCGCGCGGCGAGCTCGTCATCGACGGTCGTCAGTGTGAATGAGACGATCGCTCTCGTCTGTGCGATTTGGGCGAGTGTGTCGAGGTCTTTGACCACGAGGTCGCTCTTGGTGGTCACATGAACGGGGAAACCCTCATCGGCCAACACCTGTAACGCCTGTCCCGTCAGGCCGTACTGACGCTCAGCAAAGGTGTATGGATCAGACATGGCGCCTGTGCCTACGATGCCAACCAACCGCTTGCGGGGCAGCTCGTCGCGCAGCCGCTCGATAGCATTGACCTTGACCAACACGTCGCGAAAGTCTGCGATGCCATAGCAGAGTGACCGCGAGTCGCAGTAGATGCATTGGTGCTCGCAGCCGCGATAGATGTTCATGCCGTACTTGATCTGGAACCAGGGATCGGGCTGCTTGTGCCCTGAGAGCAGCGTCTTGGCCTGGATTTCGATGATCATCGCGGCGGGTCAGTCGCAGGTGTGTCCGGCACGGTCGAGGGCGCGCGCCAACCGCTGGTAAGCGGGTAGATAATCGCGTTCAGCACGAGCACGGTCAAAGCTGCGCTCGGTGTCGAACCAGACGTGGTCAGGCAACCAGCTGTCGGGCTTGAGGCCTGCCTGTCTCGCCAGGCGGTGGGCATGCCAGAAGAACATGATGCTCAGGCATTGGCCTGAGAGCGCGTCGGCCATAAAGGCACGAGCCAGTGGGCCACCATCGTCATGCAGGCCGCTGTCATGATAGTCGCGCAGCAGGCGCTCACGATCATAGGGCACACTGCGCAGTTCGGCCTGCCAGCGCCCATCCACGAGTGTCAAGAGGGCATAGTCAGCGTGTCCACTGCCGTTGGTGGGCACGCCCACCGAACCTGGGCACACGGCGAGCCGGCCATCGAGGCAGGCGCGCCACTGCAGATGGGTATGACCGCACACGAGGACGCTCGCCTGCACGTCGGCCATCACATCGCCAAGCGGGCGAGGCAGCGTTCGCGTGCTGGGCAGACCGGTGACGTGGGCTACTTCGGCCACCAACGCGCCGGTCACTGGCAACACGGGCTCGCGCACGTCGAGTGGTGAGCCGTGCACCAGACAGATGGGCGGAGCGTTGCCGAACTGGAGCACGCGCTGCTCGGCCAGCGCCGTGACTGC
>JAAYDS010000363.1 GCA_012729155.1 Chloroflexota bacterium
GCTCTGTAGCTACCAGCACCCGCAACCCGCACAGTCTGCATGCCTACCTCGCCTTTGGCGTCGATAGAGCCTGCCCCACGGTGCCTCACCGTGAAAGAGTCGACGCGCATATCATCAATATGAATGTCGCCAGCTCCGTCCAGGTCCAGACGCAGCTGCTCGGTGCGCAGTTGAGAGATACGGATCGCGCCTGCACCCGCAAGGGTCACTTGCGTAAGGTCTGGCACCACCAGGCGATAGTGGATCTCTTGCAGCGCCCGCACGTTGGTCCGCCAGGATTCGCGCCGCAGGCTGATGTACAGCCTGTTGCCACGCACCTCAGTGGTCACAGCCTCCAGCAGGCCTGCTTGCGCGCGGATCTCGAGGGACTCTGCCTCGCCCTGGATGATCTCTAGATCACCCACTCCCTCAAAGGTGACCTCGGTGACGCCATTCACCGGCACGGTGCGGGTCTCGACAGGCCCTCCACCGACTCCAGGCCCTAGGGCGCAGCCCACCAGCACGAACGCTGTCAAAGCCCCTAGGCTGGCTTTGAGTAACATGGTCAGACGCTGGCGGAGTATCATCGTGCTAGTCCTCACGCCGCTCGATGGCGATGCTGCAGTCAGTCACCAGCGCGGCAATGGCCCCAATAGCTGCCCAAACCGGCACCAGCACCACGCCTACCAGCCCCGCTGTCAAGGGAATCTCGATCACCGTCTGCCCGTGATCGCTTCTGACGACGATCCGTCGAACGTTGCCCTCGTGCAGCAGCTCTTTGACTTTGTTGGTCAGCTCCTGACCGCTGATACGCATCTCTTCTTGTCGTATGTCGTTCTGTGTCATCTCAACACCTCGCTCTGAGCGCACTCGAGTTCAACCGCACACACACACACTAGTCTCTACTGTGCCCCACGATGCTACGCACCAGCAACACAGCGCCCAATACAATGATCACGATTGGCCAGCTTGTCTTGCCGAGGCCAAAGCCAGACAGTCCGATCACCAGCTCAAAGAACACAAAACCCACCACAAACATCCACAGCCCAGCGCGCATGCTGCCCCAGCCCTCGGCCACCTTGGCCGGGTCGTCTCTGACGGTGCCATATACCGCCTGCCCCAACCCCACCGCACCGGGGGCAATCAGGGCCCAGCTATAGGCCCAGCTGGCCCAGAGTCCTGTCAGGTTCTGCAAGAACAGCACCATACCCACTCCGGTCACCAGACTGCCCAACACTGTCAGGCCCTCTGAAGCCTGGTTGCGCAGACCCAGCCCAAGCACCACCAGCAGCACCCCAGGGACGATCACCGAAAAGGGCCACATGTAGCGCCCCAAGGGGATGCGCACAAACTGCGCCACCAGGGCCACCACGCCCGCTAGGATCAGTAACGTGGCAATGGTCAGGTTCGCATCCCGTTGACTACGTTTGTCGTTGCCACTAGACATGATGTCGACTCCTCTCTGCTCAGTAAGCAGTTGTTCGCTGATCTTGGCCCCATTCTAGCCGCTCTATAGCGGCGCGGCATCGGCGACGTGGACTGATCTTTGACTGGCCACCTGGCCAGTGGCGGCCTGTTTCTACCTGACGCGGCAACCGATTGCCAGAGCCGCTCGCCGACGCTATATTCATCTGTGATCGCGCCTGGCCGATGAACGGTGACATGCTGCGCCACAACGTGTGATGAGGGGGCCCCGTGCAGATACGTGAGCTGGACACTGAGCATCGCGCTGACCGTCGCGCCTGGGAGGATCTCCCAGCGCGGCTGTATAGGTGTTCTGCCCAGTGGGTGCCGCCGCTTGCGGGCGAGGCGCGATTCGCTTTCGATCGTCGCACCAACCCCTTCTACGCACATTCTGAGGCGGCGTTTCTCGGCGTGTTTGCCGGCGCTCGCCTGCTGGGGCGCATGGCGGTACTGGATAACAGCCGCTACAACGCCCACCATGGCAGGCGCACGGCGTTCTTTACGCTCTTTGAGACTGTCGACGACGATGAGGTGGTAGACTTGCTCTTTCAGGGTGCGAGTGACTGGGCCAAACGTCGCGGCCTGAGCCAACTGGTTGGGCCACGTGGTTTTGGCGCCCTAGATGGACTGGGGTTGCTGGTGCAGGGTCACGAGTACGTGCCAGCGATGGGCATTCCCTACCACCTACCCTACTATGAGCGCTTGCTGCTAGGTCAGGGGTTGCGGGGCATCGAGGATCTGCACTCGGGCTATATGCAGCGCGACGGCGTCATCCCCGAACGACTGCATGCCGTTGCCGCGCGCGTAATGGAGCGTCGCGGTCTGCACGTGGCCACTTTCCGCCATAAGCGCGAACTGCGCGCTCTCATCCCCGCCTTCCGGCAGCTCTACAACCGCTCGCTCGCTTTGGTGGCCGACAACATCCCTCTCACCGACCCAGAGGTTGCCGCCCTCGCTCAACGCCTGCTCAGCATCGCCGACCCAAGACTCCTCAAGCTCGTCTTTCGCGGCGATGAGCTGGTGGGCTTTGTGTTCGCCTACCCAGATATCAACACGGCCATCCAGCGCTCTGGCGGAAGGCTCTGGCTCTTGGGGTGGGCGCGCCTGCTGGCTGCCCAGCGCACCACACGGCTGGTCGACATCAACGGTATGGGCATCTCACAAGAGCACCAGGGGTTGGGCGGTGCCACGATTCTATTCAGCGAACTCATCAAGACGCTGGTGGGCTCGCGCTTTGAACGCGCCGAGCTGGTGCAGATTCGCGCCGACAATGAGCGCATGCAGCGCGAGTTGAGCAGCCTCCCCATCCAATGGGCCAAGGTGCATCGCCTCTACGCCCTCGATCTGTAGCGCCTGGCCAGGCCTGGGAGCCAAATCGCAGCGAGACGGCGCCTAGGGGTTGTTGCCGATAAAGCTCACCCCGAGCACGCCTGGCCCGGCATGGGTTGTGATTGACGAGCCAACGGTGAACACCGGCACGTGTGCCTGGCTGCAGCGCCCCGCAAGCCGCTCAGCCAACGCCAGTGCCTCTTCTTCGTGATCACCGTGCATCACCGACAACCAGGCTTGGCCATCGTGCGGGCACTGCTCCACCACCAGCTCCACCAGACGATCGAGCGCCCTGTGATAGGTGCGCACCTTCTCATAGGGCGTCACCTGGCCGTCGCTAAACGACAAGATGGGCTTGAGCTTGAGAACGCTGCCCAAGAGCGCGGAGGCGCGCCCGATGCGGCCTCCACGCTGGAGATATTCGAGCGTCGGTATCAGAAAGTAGATACGACAACGACCGGCGAGGTCTTGAACGTGGCCGAGGATGTCTTCGGCCGGCATGCCCGCATCGACATCGGCCACGGCCTGCTGCACAATGGCGCCCAGACCACTGGCGATAGAGCGGGTGTCTACGATGCGGATGTCGGCGTTGGCAAAGGCAGTCTCTCTCGCGATCTCGGCCGATCGCACGGTGCCAGAAACCAGGCTCGAGGGATGCAGCGATAGCACTGTGTCTGCTCGTTGCAGTGCCCGCGTATAGGCGTTTACCAGGTCTCGTGGCTCGGGCGCGGCGGTCTTGGGCAGGCGTGGTGAGCTCACCAGTCGCTGCACAAACTCCTGGCGCGAGATGGTCAGATCCTCTTTAAAGCTCTCGTCGCCGAACAGCACGATCTGCGAGACCACCTCGACGTGATGCTCGGCGGCCCAACCCGCCGGCAGGCTCGCCGTGGTATCGGTGACGATGGCGCATCGCTGCCTGTGCCCCGTTACCATGCCCATGCCTCCGTAGACTATGCCAAGAGCGTACACCAATCTACGCCAGTATAGCATAACCCAGATCGCTCTGCCGGCATTTGGACACCGCTGGGCCCCAATCTACAATGCCCCTGTCGTAGGCACACGGGAGAGATGGCATGGCCATAAACGCTTCGCAGGTGGGGCTGCTCATTGTCTATACCGGTCAGGGCAAAGGCAAGACTACGGCAGCCCTGGGCCTGGTGCTGCGCGCCCTGGGCCATGGCCTCAGACCATGTGTGCTCCAGTTCATCAAGAGTGAGCGCGGCCGTTGGGGAGAGGCGATCATGGCCGAGAGGCTGGGCATCGCCTGGCGAGCCCTGGGTAAGGGCTTTGTGTTCGACCCCGCCCGTCAGCGAGAAGACGCAGAATTAGCGCAACAGGGCTGGGCCATGGCACAGGCCGAGATCGCCTCTGGCGCCTACGACCTTGTCGTGCTCGACGAATTCACCTACCCTCTGGCGTTCGGCTGGCTTGATGTCGCTGAGGTGGTGGCCTGGCTCGTGGAGCGGCGCCCGCCGCACCTGCACCTGGTCATCACCGGGCGAGACGCCCCACCGCAGCTGCTGGCCGCTGCTGATCTGGTCACCGAGATGGTCATGGTCAAACACCCATACGATGCCGGCGTTCGTGCGCAACTCGGCATCGAGTTCTAGGAGTACACTGTGGAGCCTTTAGACTTGCGCCTGCTGCAGCAGATCGGCCCTCTCGACGACCAGGCCATGGCCGAGGCCGAAGCGCGCCAACGTAATCTGACCAAGCCGCCGGGCAGCCTGGGTCGTCTGGAGCGAGTGGCTACGCAGGTGGCCGGCATCACCGGCTGTGCGCGGCCGAGGCTCACGCACAAGGCCATCATCACCGCTGCGGGCGACCACGGCGTGGTTGCAGAGGGCGTGAGCGCCTATCCGCAAGAGGTCACCGGCCAGATGGCGCGCAACATCCTCATGGGCGGTGCGGCCATCAATGTGCTGGCGAGGCACGTTGGCGCCCGGGTGCTGGTGCTCGATGCTGGCGCCAAGGCCGAGCTCTCGCCGCATCCGGCGCTCATCAGCACCAAAGTGGCGCCCGGCACCGCTAACATTGCTCGCGGCCCCGCCATGTCGCGCACGCAGGCTGCTGCGGCCCTCAAGGCTGGTGTCGATGCGGTGCAGGCAGCGCGTGCTCATGGGCTCGATATCGTTGGCACCGGCGATATGGGCATCGGCAACACCACCCCATCGGCAGCGATCTGTGCGGCCTTTACGGGCCTCGACCCGGAGACGGTGTGTGGTCACGGCACTGGCGTCGATGAGCAAGGCTGGCGCCGCAAGGTGGCAGCGGTGCGCAATGCGCTAGAGATCAACCGACCCGATCCTGACGACGCCTTGGGCGTGCTGGCTCTGGTGGGTGGCTTTGAAATCGGCGCTATCGCCGGCATCGTGCTGGGTGCGGCGCTAGAGCGCATCCCCGTGGTGATCGATGGCTACATTTCGACGGCTGGCGCCATGATCGCCGTAGGCCTGGCGCCACAGTGCCGGCCCTACATCATCGCCGCACATCGCTCACAAGAGAGTGGCCATGGGGCCATGCTCGACTGGTTACAGGTAGAGCCGCTGCTCTCGCTTGATCTTCGTCTCGGCGAGGGCACCGGCGCGGCGCTGGCCATTAGCATGGTAGAGGCGGCCTGTCGTATCCTCGACGAGATGGCCACCTTTGAAGACGCCGGCGTCTCGGGGCGCGAGCCGTGATGCCTCCACGCGTGCCGATACGCTGGCGCGTTCAGGCCGTAGGCCTCGCGGCCGCGCTGCAGTTTCTGACGGTGGCGCCACCCATCGTTCGGCGGCCATTTGCCGACGATGAGCTGGGTGCGGCGGTAGGATGGTTCCCCGTGGTAGGCCTGCTGATCGGTCTGTTGCTGACCGGTGCGCGTACAGCCCTCCAGCTGCTCGGCTCTCCCCTGCTCTCTGCTGCCATGACGCTGGCGATCTGGGTGGTGCTCACAGGCGCACTGCACCTGGACGGGCTCCTGGATGCCTGCGATGGCCTCTTTGGTGGGCACACCCCCGATCGCCGACTTGAGATCATGCGCGACCATCACATAGGCGCCTTTGCGCTGGCAGGTGGTGTGCTGCTGCTCCTGGCCAAGTTCGCGGCATTGAGCGAGCCCAATCCGTGGCGGCTGTTCGCACTGGTGCCCGCTCTGGCTCGTGGTGGGCTCAGCCTGGCTGTGATCACCCAGCCCTATGCCCGCCCGCAGGGCACTGGTGCTGCTCTCAAGCGCCATGCCGGGGCCCCGCAGGCGTGGCTGGCCATCCTAACCACGGCAGCGCTGGCACTCGGGCTGACGGGCTGGCGCGGTTTCGCGATGCTCCTGGCCACCGGGCTGGTCCAACTGGCGGTGGTGCGCCTGGCACGCGCCAAGGTGGGCGGCCTAACCGGAGACCTGTACGGCGCCATCGTCGAACTGGGTGAGTTGACGGCTTTGTTAGGCGCTACACTGCTCGGCTGAAAGGATTGTCATGCCTCGTCTCTTGTTGGTGCGCCACGGTGAAACCCGTGCCAACGCCGAGGCCCGTTACCAGGGCCAGAACGACACTCCCCTCAATGAGCTGGGCCACCAGCAGGCTCAACGCCTGGTTACCAGACTCGCTCGCGAGAACATCGCTCGCATCTACGCTAGCGACCTACCGCGCGCCATGCAGACTGCGGCGCCAGTGGCCGCGTACCTGGGGCTGCCGGTCGAGGCCGACGTCCGCCTGCGGGAAATCGACGTGGGCGAGTGGGAGGGCCTCACTTTTACCGGGATTCAGCAGCGCTACCCCGAGCTGGCCGCCGAGTGGGATCGCAATCCAGGGCATACCCGTATTCCGGGGGGCGAGTCGGCCGCCGACATGGCAGAGCGCGTTCACGCTCTGCTCGATGAGCTACGCGCCCTGCCCGACGAGCTGCCAGTGCTACTCGTCACCCATGGTGGCTGGCTACAGACGCTCTTTTGTGAGTGCTTGCACGTCGATCTGCGCTGGCGCTACCAGTTTCGGCTGCATAACGCCAGCCTCAGCGTACTCTCGATCTATGACGAGCATGCCATGCTCGAGCTCTTCAACGATCATGCTCATCTGCGGGGGCTGGGCTGATTATGGGCGATCTGATGCTGGTGTTGGGCGGCGCCCGTAGCGGCAAGTCAACTTTTGCCGAGCGTACCGCTCTGGCAAGGGGCAGCGACGACGTCACCTTTGTAGCCACGGGGCAAGCCCTGGATGACGAGATGCGCGCTCGCATTGCGCGGCATCAGGCCGACCGGCCGCGCGCCTGGCGCACCGTCGAGGCGCCGCTGCATCCTTCACAAGCCGTCGCAGCCGCCACTACCTCGGTGGTGGTAGTCGATTGCGTTACGTTGCTGGTCAGCAATCTGCTCCTATCGCTGGGCGACCCAGAGCAAGGACAGGTGCTGCCCGACGAGGCGGCAGCAGAGACGCTGGTCGTGGCAGAGATCCAGGCGCTCATCCAGGCGGCCGCGGCTGGGCCGCGCCTGGTCATCGTGGTCAGCAACGAGGTGGGGCTTGGCCTGGTGCCGCCCTACCCACTGGGGCGCCTCTACCGCGACCTGCTGGGCCGCGCCAACTGTCTGTTGGCCCAGGCGGCGGCGTCTGTCTATCTGCTTGTGGCCGGGCTTCCCGTTGACGTGCGCCGCCTCTCGTTGAGCGCTGGAGCCCAGGGCTCGGCGCTGGATGATACCGCGCGAGGTAAGGACGATGACTGACGCCTTTGCCACCGTGGTGCACGCGTCGGATATCTGCGTGGTGGGCGGCGGATTGGCGGGCCTGTGCGTGGCCGTGTCGGCGGCCCGCATGGGCGCGCGGGTGGTGTTGATGCACGAGCGACCCATGCTGGGAGGGAACGCTTCGAGCGAGTGCCGTGTGCCCATCAGCGGTGCCGAGCGCAATGGGCAACTGCCTAACATGCGCGAAACGGGCATCCTCGAGGAGCTGCGCCTCGATAACCTGTACCACAATCGCCAGCAGAGCTACTCGGTGTGGGATACGCTCCTCTATGCCCTGGCGCAGCGCGAACCCAACATCGAGCTGCTGCTCAACTGCACGTGCACCGAGGCCACCATGGCTGGCCCGTCCATCGCCACTGTTGCCGGCTGGCAGATGACCACCCAGACGCGCCATA